>DASYVY010000153.1:0-3748 GCA_035936535.1 Thermomicrobiales bacterium
GCGCTTAACTCTCTGGAGCCGGGAACTGCCGGGAACATGGATTGTCGTGACGGCAGTGAGCAACTCCCGGGCTTTCGCCGAGGCGCCATTGGGCGACATCATCCACCTTTGGTGGTGACATGATCACGGAACTGTTCACCAGCGCGAGTCAGTTCGATGTCCTCGGCAGGCGTCGACTCTGGAGGTATCGCGCGTGTTTGATCAAGCGGCTGACGCCTGTTAGCAACGAGGACCTATCGAGCAGGACTTGTGTGAAGATGAGATCAACCATTAAGACCTATTGTGTTCTCCGTCAATTGCCGCTATATAAGGGTTAGGGATTCAATATAAATCGAGAGAGTTTGACGGGAAGCGACTCCGCTTGCGTGGATTGCATGCTCAGGATGGAGGTGAAGCGATCCAGTCTTCTTCACCAGCCACGGTTTATCGGGATCGTTGCGTACCGAGCACGGCCGATACGGTGGTGTAAGACCGGCGGCGGTGAAGCGACCGGATAGATGAGATCGAACCATGTCGAATGTTTTGCAGGGGCCCAGTTACGATGACGTCCTTTTGGGGTCCACGACTCGGTAATAAGGATGGTGACCGGCAGTGGCGCCACGAGTCTGGACCCCCTTGAATGAGGGGATCGCCATGCCTCGTTTATCGCACGGTGCTAACATTTCCCTGAACGCCCTGGAAGCGGCTGGGGCCGTTATAGCCAGCCACAACCCCGCCATGCGGGCGGCCTTTCCTCCAACATTCCGATCGGATCTGCAAGGATTCGACTTCCTGTTCCCCCAGCTCCAGCAAGACGCCGCGAACGTGCTTCCCGAATCGCCCCAGACGGTCCAGCATCTCAGGCAGCTTGGCGAGGCGATGGGCGACCCCGGCTCTACCGTCGAGCCACAGGACTCGGGAATTCCGGCTGTCTACACGTACTTCGGCCAGTTCCTCGACCACGACATCACGCTGGAAGGCGGACTGTCCGATGCCCTGGCGGATCTCTCGAGGCCGGACCTGGCGCCGCTTCCACAAGCGGACATTCGAGCCGCCATCCGTAACCTCCGCAGCGCTGCGACGGATCTCGACTCGGTCTATGGAACGGGACCGAGCAACGACCCGAACGCGCTCGTGCCGTACGACGGCGACAAGCTCGTGATCGGAAAGGTAACGCCCCTCAACGTGCAGCAGAAGCCACGGCTCCGGCCCCCGGGGAAGGACGACTTCAACGACTTGCCAAGGAAGGCGCGGAGCAGCCTCGCCGCGATCGACCGCGAAGCACGGATCGGCGATCACCGCAACGATGAAAACGTCATCGTTGCCCAACTGCATCTGGCCTTTCTGCGTGCGCACAATGCGCTGGTCGACCAGGGCAACAATTTCAAGAAGGCCCAGCGGCTATTGCGCCAGCATTACCAGCACATCATCATCCACGACTTCCTGAAGCGTGTCGCTGACCCGGCGATTGTCGACCGCATCATCGACGATGGCAATCAACTCTATGACCCGGAGAGGCGCGGCTTCTTCATGCCGCTGGAGTTCTCCTTCGCCGCCTACCGGTTCGGTCATACCATGGCCAGGGATGAATACGACTACAACCTCAACTTCAACATCAGCGGCGAGCCGGGGACCTTCCCGGCGTCCTTCGCCCTTCTCTTCACGTTCACGGCACTGAGCAGCCAGATCGGGGACTTCGACACGTTGCCGGACAACTGGATTATCGAGTGGGAGAACCTCATCGACGCCGCCAAACCGGGCGGCACTGCCCGGCGCATCGACACCAAGCTGGCTCCGGAACTCTTCAACTTGAGAAATGCGCTGGGAGAGCCGCTGACTGATCCTCAGGGAAGGGTCACGCAGATCATGCGACATCTCGCCGTGCGGAACCTGCTGCGTGGCTATCTGGTGCGGATACCGACGGGCCAGGCGGTCGCCGGAGCACTGGGGATCCCTGCCCTCACGCCGCAGGAGATCGAGCAGGCGGCAGCCAGCCAGCCGCAGGTGGACGCCCTGCGTGCCGGTGGCTTCCTGGAGCAGACACCACTGTGGTACTACGTGCTGGTCGAGGCCGCCGCCCGGACAGGCGGAAAGCGTCTTGGTCCGGTCGGCAGCACGCTCATCGCGGAGGTGCTGGTTGGCTTGGTGCGCCGGAGCGAGGATTCCATCCTGAAGGGACAGCGGCGGTGGAAGCCATCGCTCCCTGGCGCCCAGCGCGGCACATTCACCTTGCCAGACCTGCTCAGGCATGCCGGAGTGCTCCCGGGAACCTGAGATCTGCAGCCAGCAGTTCCGGCCATCTTCCGGCCACGTTCTCCGCTGAATGCGGTGGCCGACTATGGGCTTGAAGTATGCCGGAACTGTTTGGCAATCGCGTTACTCGCGAGGGCCGACGCGGTCCCAATCGGTCAGGTCGACGCCGTCCGACGTGTCGGCGAGGAGGATGATCGCGAACGTCAAGACGGTCGAGCCTTCCTCGAGGTGCCCGCCCATCGCCACCTCGGTGTTGGAGAAGGTGACGTGGGCGTGGACGCGGCCATCGAGGATGGCGCCGGTGACGGTCAAAATGTCGAACGGACCGTCGTCGCGGACGAAGGCGTTGTCCGGTGGCAACACCGCGGTAGAGACGACATGGAAATGGTACGTGCTGAGCGATCCAACCCCGGCGAGGATCGCGCCGTGCCGGATGCCCGCTGTCGTCGCGGCCTCCTGGAGGCCGTGGAGCAGGTCATCGCCGGGATTGAGGCGAACGTAGAGCAGGCGACTGGGTGCCGCTTCCTGGATAATCATCTGAAACGTGTCCTTTCCGGGTCGTGACGAAGGTTGTGGCGAGAGCGATTGCTCAGCGTGGTTTGCACGAGTGTAGTGGCTGGTTTTATGCCAGCCATATGCAGCGAAGGTGCAACCTCCACTGCACGTCCGCCGGGCCGGCACAATGGAACACCATCGCCGGTGACGATGATCGGCACAAGACCGACCACTACGGATATGGCGGGCAAATGCGCAAGGCATGATGCGGCTTTGGCGCATCGATGGGATGCGGCTGCTGATACGCGATGGACCGCATCCGCCAATAGGCCAACCCGAAGGGATGGAACAACGTGGCCCATCCATGGATTCGCCATCGTCTGTGATTGCCCCCCACGAAACGGATGCGCGGGCAATCGCTAGACCGGGGGCTGGACCAACATCCAGCCGCCATCGACGAAGTAGGTGGCGCCGGTGCAGTAGCTCGCGGCATCGGAGGCGAGAAAGGTCGCCATGTTGGCGATGTCGGCGGGGACCCCGGCGCGGAGCAGCGGGATCTGCGCTTCGGCCTCCTGGCGATACGCCTCGTCCACGAGAGCCCGGTCGTTCATCGGGGTCAGGATCATCCCCGGCGCGATGTTGTTGACGGTGATACCATAGGGGGCAAGCTCCACCGCCTGCGTCCGCGTCAGGTTCCTTATACCGGCCTTCGAGACGTTGTAGGCACCACCGCCGGTTGCGCACGCTTCCTCATGCACGGACGTGATGTTGATGATGCGTCCCCCCGGCGTCCCCTGAGCGATCATCCGGCGCGCGGCCTGTTGGGAGCAGAGAAAGGCGCCGTTCAGGTTTGTCTGCAGCACGCGCAACCAGTCCTCCAGCGGCATCTCGTGGAGGGCGCCGCCGATCCCGATCCCGGCGTTGTTGACCATGATGTCGATGCGTGCGAACCGGTCGTCGATCGCGGCGAACATGTGGTTGACATCGCCGGGGTCACCGACATCACCCTGCAGCTCCTGTC
>DASYVY010000154.1:0-4406 GCA_035936535.1 Thermomicrobiales bacterium
GGGCGTTCTCGAAGACTGGTGTGAAAAGGTCGGTCGCGATCCCGGGCAGATCGAGCGATCGGTGGGCGTAAGCGGCGACAACCCCGAGCAAGCGGAAGCGTTCCTCGAGCACGGTTTCACCCACTTCACGATGGGCACATCCGGACCCGACTATGACCTCGGGCCTGTTCGCGAACTCGTCGCTTGGCGGGATGGCAAGAACAAGGGATAGCGGAACCGCCCGACGAGGGTCGGCGCCCAATCCACTGGCGGAAGTTACGGCTCCGCTCATCAGCAAACCCACCTGCACCTCGCACAGAGACCTACCGCGGCTCTGGTCCTGTGTTCGCGGTGGCACACCCATGAGGCGGTGCGCTCATGTGCTACGATCACGCGGCGTAAACATGCCGCTGTCTTGCTAGCCCCGTGCCCGTGCCGTCCCCTGTCCAACGTGCTGCGACGGTCATTAGTTGGGTGTATTATCGGCGCGAAAAGAGCCGGCGCGATGTCGTTCGCGCCGGCTCGTTCCACACGTCCCCAGGTTATGCCCGCTGCACACCCGCGGCGTCGAACAGCTTCCTGATCGAGGTTGCCGTTTCTGTCGCGGCGGCCACCGGGTCATCGGCGGCAATCGCGTTGATCCGGGCGCTGAACGGCTCGGCAATGACCGGACCGTCGAAGCCCATCGCGTCCAGCCTGCGAAGCATCGCCGGGGCGTCGATGACTCCGGTCTCCATCGGCAGGGTTCGGGACAGATCCTGCTGCTCGTCGATCTCGATCCCCTCCGGTGCGTCGTTGACGTGCACGACCACGATGTCCTCGACCGAGACGTTGTCCAGGTCAAAGACGGTGCCGTGCGCGGTGTAGTGGTGCCAGACATCGAACAGTACCCCGACGTTCCCCGTCCCGACATCGCGGCCAAGCTTGAGCATGTCCGGCATGCAGTAGATGAATTCGTGTTTGAACCGGTTTCGCAGAGTTTTCGGGGCGATGAACTCGATCCCGAGCCGCACTCCCGATGCCTTGAGCGCTTCCGCGAACGGTCGTAGCCGTTCCAGGATCCAGCCGTACTGTTCGTTATACGTCCGCTCATCGTGACCCGGCATGATCCCCGTCGTCGTGAACGGATTGCCAAGGGCGACTCCCAGTTCGGCGAGCGCCGGCAGTGCCGCCAGGTCCTCGTCGCGCTGCGCATCGTCCTGCCACCGGACGGGCGCTCCCCAGCCGCCAGGGCGAACACCTCGCGAGGCGAAAAGCTCGCGGACGTGATCGACCCCCTGCTCGTCAGCCAGGCGCTTCGCCTCCCTGATGTCGTACCAGACACCCGCGAACCCGGTGTCGGCGGCGAGCGCGATCGACTCCTCGAGCCCGAATCCCTTGATCCCGATCGCGCCGGTCATGAGTGATGCATACATCCGTGGAGTTCCTCCCACCATGGGCTTCGACGCGGTCTCCTAGCCAAGAACCTCATCCGGAACCTCGACGCTGAACGGCGTTACCACTGCTGTCTCGCGCGGCACCGGTGCTTCCGCGGGGTCCTCAGGCAAGGTCACCGTGGCGCCGATCTTCGCCGACAGGTACGCGGCCTTGATCACCTGCAGCGTCCGGATCGTGTCTTCGATCGGAGCGGCATTGGTCGCGCCGTCGCGGACGACCTTGATGAAGTGCTCGATCTCGAGCGTGAAGGTCGCGGGAGCGGGATAGGATCGCGACGCCGCTTCCGGCCACCGGTAGAGTTGATGGGATAGCTTGGTCGCCGACCCGGCCAGCGCGCCGTACTCTCCCTCGACCTCGAACTGGCGGGCATCGACGACATCCAGCGCCCAGCTGGTGAGGATCTGCCCAACGACGCCCGACTCGAACCGCACGACCACCTGGCCGGTGTCCTCCGTCGGAAGATGACTGAGCAGGAAGCGGCTCAGGAACCCGGTCACCTCGACCGGGCGATCACCCGCCGCAAGGGAAAGCAGACGGTACGTCCCGTGGTAGCCGGTGTCCAGAAGCTCACCGCCACCAGACTGGCGAAGGTCGGCGCGCCATCCTCGCTGGCCGCCACCCGCCGCGGCCGATCCCGCGGTCCAGGGATCGAACGAACGACTCTGGAAGGTCTCGATCGAACGGATCAGGAATGGCTGGCCGAGAAACCCTCCCGCGAGCAGGCGCCGCGCTTCGAGCAGCGACGGCGTGAACAGGTTGTTATGGGCACCCATGAAGACGACGCCGGTTCTCTGCAACGTTTCCCGGATCCGGGCGGCATCGCTCAGGCTGGTACACAAGGGTTTCTCGCACAGGATCGCCTTGCCGGCTTCCGCGGCCTTGATTACCGCGTCGGTATGCAGGTGATGTGGCAGGCAAATATCGATGACGTCGATATCCGGATCGGCGACCACGGCGTCGATCGAATCGTAGATTTTCGCGCTACCGCCCGTGTAAGAATCGCTCATCTGCTGCGCGCGCTCGGTCGCCACGTCTGCGAATGCGGCGATCGTCGCCCGATCGGGAAACTCGCCCCAACCGCGAGCATGGACGTTGGCAATTCCCCCCGCTCCCAGAATGCCGACCCTGACACGCGATGAGTTCTTGTCGGTACTCACTGATGCTCCCGCTTCCATGGTTCGAGTAACGGTTCGGATCAGGCCCGACGCCTGCATCCTTCGCCGCGAGATCGACAAGACGGTCGATGTGCACGGCAGACTCGCGGCGCATTGTATCCGGACAGGAAATGAGCACAAGGGGAAGCGGTGGGTTCGACGCCTGCCATCATGCCGATCCCGGTTGCTCGCGGCTCATCTCGGCCAGCCTGGTCACCGTTCGCCAGTTGCGGCTCGTCATCCCGGTTATGCCCAGTGTGCGGGCGATCACCGCGAAGTCGATCGGGGACCTGCTCACCCCGTTGACGTGGCGAACAAAGATCTCGCTGCCCCGGACGCGGAACTCGTCCGGCGGAAACGCCAGCGTGCCGAGGTGCGCTATCGCCACGTCAGTCGGGATACCCTCCAGGAAGGTGACGTGAAGGCGGGTCAGGTCGCTCTCACCGGGGAGAAAGGGATTGGATGCGACGATGCGCTGCAGATCCACATAAGTACGTACCAGCACCGGAACATCGAGGCCGAAACCCGACCTGATTCTTGAGCGGATGGCGGCCGCCAATGTTTCCGGTGAAGTCAGCGGTGAGGAGAACACGACATTGCCGCTTTGGATGTAGGTCCTGACCTCGTACAGGCCCAGGTCCTCCAGGCTGTCACGCAGCGCGGGCATCGCGATCCGCCGTTTCGCTCCCAGATTGACCCCTTGCAGCAGTGCGACAAACCTCGTCATGCCAGCCCCGACCCCCGACCATCAACAGTCAACGCCGCGGGACTGCTCCCGCGGCGTTGGCCTCAACGGTGACCTGAATAACAGGATGCTAGGACCCGAGCTCCTGAACGAGAAGAGGCTTGATGCGGGAGACATCCTGGACAGCCGTCTGCTGCAGCTCGTCGAGCAACGAGGACACTTCCTGATTGCCCTGAGCGTCTACCTTGTACGCCTCGAGGGCGGCGATGCCCTCCAGCTTGTTGTGCAGCAGTGTCAGGAGGTTGTAGGCCATGTTCGACACGCCACTGACTTGCTCCGACTGCTTCTTGGCTTGATCGGTCATAACTGGACGACCCCTTCCATTGCGTTCTACGGATAACGATGGGAAAGGAAATCCCAACCCGCATCCGGTACCGCAGGGCATGTGCCATCCGCCAGCAGGATCACCCGGGTTCTCCGGACAGACTCCGTGGACCGGATGTTCAGGATCCCGATGCCAGCGGCCGCCGGTTCACGCCCCGACGGCCGTTGCTCTCTGGCTCATATGTGGTCGGATCAGAAAGGTACGGGTCCAGGCCCTAGTCGAAGACGATCGCGAGGTCGACGCTCTCGCGCTCCGGTGCGGGCGTCGAGCGGAAGTGCTCCATCGTCAGGCACTCGGTTGGGCACCAGTCGAGGCAGAGCCCACAGCGGATGCAGCTCCGCTCGTCGATCACCATCGCCGCGGAGTTGGGCCCAAGCTCGGCGCGCGCCATCTCCGCCAGGTCGACATCGTTGTCGATGCTGTAGATGCGATCGGGCGAGATCATCTCGATGCACTGATGCGGGCAGACGTCCGCGCAGTTGTTGCAGAGGATGCAGCGATTGCCGTCGATGTTGATGTTGAGCTGGCACTGGAGGCACCGTTTGGCCTCCTCGAAGCCGATCGGCTTGGTGTAGCCGATCTCAGTCTCAAGCGTGTTGTCCATCGTGCCCATGCCGCGCTCGGTCACCGGCAGCATCGGCATCCCCTGGCGTCCCACGCCCGCGTAATCGTCACCCCAGACGAGGCGACGGCTCATCGAGGTCATCGACCACTCGGCGATACCTTCCGACAGAAGCGAGTTCGGTGTGGCGACGAACTCGGTAGG
>DASYVY010000155.1:0-2457 GCA_035936535.1 Thermomicrobiales bacterium
GACCGAGGAATTCACCTGGACGTGGAGTTCTTCAGGCAACCCCGACGCCGAGGCTGATACCGGTACCCGTACCGATTCCGGAAACGGTATCGATCCGTCGGAGGGTGCGTCCCACCCCGAAGTCGCCAATGGCACACCAGCAGCATCCACGAGCGACGAGCCAGCGGTCGATGCCGCCGGCGACGAAGAGGACGCGCCCGCGACGCCGGCCGGAGCGTTCTGGCCGTCTGATGACGCAACGAGCGACACGGCGATCCAACGTCGCGAGGCGGATGGGGCGGTCGGCGGAGCCTCCGAACTCGAGGAGGAGGGGCCATTCCAGCCGAGGGAGCCCAGTCGCGAGCCGGCGACCGAGAATAGTGCGGAACCGGTCGTGACATCGCCACAGCCGGCAGCGATTTCGGGCGATGAAGACCCTCTCGACCGCGCCCGGCGGCTGATCGACGAATTGCGTACGCTCATCCCGCCGCCGCGCCTCTATGGGGAGGAGAACCAGCCGCCGCCAGCTCCCCCGATTCCCGAGGGGCTTCGGGAAGATCTGGAAGCGGCCCGCCTATCCACCGGATTCGGCGAGCTGCGCTCCACGCTGGAAGCGGCCCGGACGCGACCTCGCGACGTCGACACGATCCTCGAACTGGTCGGCAGGATCGACATCATGCTTGAGGCACTGGATGATCGCGACCGGCTCGCCGCGGCTGTCGATCGGGCGATCGACCGGCTGGATGCAGCGGCTTCAGAGGATGGCCGCTAACTCCCGCCTCCAGGCTCATCTGCCGGACCGATCCACATCGCGAACCCGAGGTCGCGTTGCTCGATGATGTTCAGCCAGTCACCGGCGCCGCGGCGCAGGGTTGCGTCAATGGTGAGGGTGACTCGATCGCCCGGCACATCCCGCAGGATGATCCGGGGGTCACCCAGCCTCGACTGATACGGCGCTTGCGTGACGGGCGAGACGCTCTCCGCCAGCCTGCGCCTGACGGCCTGACGAGCCTCGCGACCCGGTTCGATGCCGTCGATGGAGAGGATCACCCGGAGCACCATGGGCGGCCCCTGAGCAGTGGCGGCGGGGGTGCCCCCGTGGTCATGGGCCGGGACGACGCCGATGACCACAAGATCGACCGGTGGCATCTCGATCAGCTCCGATGCGATCACGGCCCGGTGCAGCGCCTGATCGGTGATCGATCGCTCCGGCTCCGCAACCGGCGTTGCGTCCGGGCCGGGTACTCCCGACGGCAGGACCCGGAGCAGTTCCCCGCTGGAGATGACGGCGGAGACAAACCGCTCCGCATCGTCACCCGATTCCGTCAGCGAGTCCAGCAGCGAAGCGATCGCCCCGTTATCCGCCAGCGAAGCGGCGTTTCCCCCGATGGCTTCCAGGGCGGATTCCATGCGTGACAGCCGCGCCGCGGCCACGAGCGTGCCATCCGGGAGCAGGGTGACGTTGTTCAACGCGCCCATCGAGGGTCTGCTCGCCGGCGCGGAAAGATCGATGGCATCCTCGGGATAGAGCGACCAGATCGTCGTGCCTTCAACCTCGACAGCCTGGTAGCCGTTGCGCACCCATGCATCCTGGATCGCCGTGGCCTCGAACCCGCCGCGCATGACCATGACGTAGTCCGGGGCGTTCCCGACGATCAGGACCTGGGTGACATCGAGCAGGGAGAATCCGTACGTCTCCGCCCAGATCGGGTCCAGCCCTCGCTCCTTTAGGCTGGCCGGAATCGCCAGGTGGGCAAGCTGTGCGTCCCAGGCGGCGAGCGCCGGATCGTCGAGGCCAGCCGGCAGCGTCACGCCGGCCTGGTCCATCCAGGCGCTGATGTCGGCATACTGCCCGACATCGGTCAGGGGCAGCCCCGCGCCACTGAGGCGGTCCGGCGCGTACCGCAGGAGGTCCGGCAGGCTGCCGGGTCGCGGCAGAGCCGCCTCTTCCAGGGGTGGCGTGCCCTCTTGAGCCGGACCCGGGGTGTCCTCCGGGGTCATCGCGGCAGTCGCCGTCACCGGCGCCACGGGGACGATCGTTGCGTCATCACCCCGCATCCGATCGATCAGGGACCAGAGCGACGCCACGCCAAGCACCATCGCCAGAACGATGACGCCCAGCCGTCGCATTGGGATCGAGTGATTCGCCGGTGAGGGAGGATTATGGTCAGGCATTGTGCTGCCCACCCTCCCTGGATCGCCGGGTGCCGACAACCCGGACGTTCCGGTTCGTCACTGCGGGGTGACGAAGGACAGTCTCGCCTGGAAGGCGCCGGTCGCGCGGTAGGCAGTCGAAACGGAGCTTCCCGCGTGGATCCTCTGAATCGCCTCTCCCAACAACGGTGCAACGGAGAGCACGGTCAGCCGGTCGAACCGCTTTTCCTGCGGGAGCGCGATCGTATTCGTCGTCACGATTTCGCGGATCTCGCTGCCGATCAGGCGCTGGACCGCGTTGCCCGAGAACACCGGGTGGATGCA
>DASYVY010000156.1:0-8235 GCA_035936535.1 Thermomicrobiales bacterium
GCCCATCTCGAGCACGATCGCTCGCACGTCATCATCCGCTTCAAGCAGGGACAGGGGCAAGCCAATCTCGTTGTTGTAGGATCCGGGGCTGCGGTACGTCTTTCGGCTCTGCCCGAGCACTGCGGCGATCGACTCCTTGGCGCTCGTCTTCCCGACGCTGCCGGTAACACCCACCACCAGCGCATCCAGGCGTGCCCGTCGCCACGCCGCCCAGCGCTGAAGTGCCTGGATCGTGTCCTCGACGACAACAAGCGGCATCGAGGTGTCAGCATGGGCGTCGGCCCATTCTCGGCTGACGATCGCCGCCGTCGCTCCTCTCCTTGCCGCGTCGGGTGTGAACGTATTGCCATCGAATCTTTCGCCGCGGATCGCCAGGTAGAGGTCGCCCGGCATGACGCGCCGGGCATCGCGCTCCATCCGAAGGAAGACATGGCCCTCCGGCATGTTCCCTCTGAGGGTACCGCCCGTGCCGGCCAGGATATCGCGCAATGGGTAGCGGCTCATGCGCGACTCCTCTCGACCGCTGGTCGTCCTGTCTCGTCGAGTCGCTCGGCTACGCGCATGATCGCGCTCCGGCTCCGGGGATTGGCGTCGATTTCATCATCGGCTGGACGAACTGGCTTGCCAACTCGGCGCACTCTCGGCACATGGTCGCAGGTGCAGACTGGCTGCTCCGGTGGGCAGATGCAGACGGCGGACTCGGCCTCGATCGCCCGCTTGACGATCCGGTCCTCCAGCGAGTGGAACGCGATGACGACCAGCCGGCCGCCCGGTGCGAGCAGGCCGATCGCGGCCGGGAGCGCCTCGCCCAGCGCCCGGAGCTCATCATTGACCGCGATCCGTAACGCCTGGAAGGTGCGAGTAGCCGGATGGATTCCTCGGCCCCGGCGCCCACCCACGCTTGCTTCGACGATCTCGGCAACCTGGCCGGTGGTCATCAGCGGCGTTTTCTCCCGCTCGCGTACCAATGCTGCCGCGATCCGCCGCGATTGTGGGTCCTCGCCGTATCGCCAGATCAGATGCGCGAGTTCCTCCTGGGAAGCGGAGTTCAAGAGGTCAGACGCCGGAATTCCGGAGGTCTGATCGAATCGCATGTCAAGAGCGGCATCGTGACGGAACGAGAAGCCGCGCTCGCCCTCATCAAGCTGAAATGACGACAGACCGAGATCGAGCAAGATGCCGTCGACGCAGTCCAGATGGTGATCCCGGGCTATGCGCTTCAGATCGCGGAAATTGGCGTGGACAAAACGGAGGCGATCACTTATCCCTGGTTGCGCCTGCAGCGCTTCGGCTCGTCGATGCGCGTTGGCATCCGCATCGATCGCGATGAGGCAGCCGATCCCCGCGGGATCATCAAGCATGCGGCGCGAATGGCCGCCTCCCCCAAACGTGCCATCGATGTACACCCCGTCACGGCGCAGCTGGAGCGCTTCGAGGGCTTCAGCGAGCAGGACCGGGGTGTGGGAAGCTTGGGCCGCGGACGGCGGGAACTGCTCGTCCGAGGGGGCACTGATGGGGCTGGGCTGGATGTGTGGCATAGGTTCGGTGGCCATCAGGGTCAATGAACGGTGCGAATGGCATCCGTAATCGAGGCAGGCACCGATGCGCTACCCGATGCGCACCTCGCGCCGGTCATCGCTCCTTCGAGAATCCAGAGATTTGGGAACCTGAGGTGTCCTGGCTCGTGAGCATCACGGTCGCCACGCCGATCGCAACGAGCCAGGCGCTGACTCACCCGGGCACGTCATGAAGATGCTACAGCATCTGTGCCAATCGGGCCGCGATTTCATCGCCGTCCGTTGCGAGCGCCGCGTCCACCGCACCCCATCGTGCGGGACTCCAGATCTCTATCGAGGCATGCACGCCGACAACGATCGCTTCCCGGTCGATCCCCGCATGATGGCGGAGACTGGCCGGCACCAGGACGCGGCCCTGGCCGTCGAGCTTCAGGTCGACCGCTTCGGCGAAGACCATGCGTCGAAACTGGCGAGCATCGGGATCGGTCATCGGCAGCCCGTTCACCTGGGCCGCGAGCACATCCCACGCTGCAAGCGGATAGGCGGCGATACAGCGATCGATGCCCCGCGTGAGGACAACTCCATCACGAAGGGACTCCCGGAAGCGGGAGGGGATCGCGAGCCGGCCCTTATCGTCGAGATTGTGTGCGTGACGGCCGAGGAACACCTGCATTGCTCCCGATCAGGGCCGACGCCACGAAGGCGTGGGTCGAACACGATGTGTGACTGCGGGACCGCGGCAAGTGATCGGCGGGAGATGGCTGGTAGCGCCTGCAAGAGTGAGGGTCGCCAACCTTATCCACAAAGGTCTCCACTTATCCCCACTCTGCTCCACCGTTATCCACAGGATAAGCGGCCGACACCCGTCCTGTCCATACCCGGTGCACGCCGATGAACGACCTGAAGGGCGCGTAGGTACGCACCAAATGTGGGTCGCAAACCTTGCATTTAGAACTTTTGTTCTATATACTTGACGCAGTGTCACCAAGCGTGTCGTACAGGAGTCAGGACATGTTCTTTGTCTGGTTTGACGGAGACCGCAAGCGCCGGCCGCACCTGAAGCTCGGAGACGCGGTCGCCGAGTATCGCGCGAAGTACGGTGTCGGCCCGAGCATCTGCCTCACGCATCCCACGGACGCCACCGCGATCGGGGAGCAGAAGGTCTCATTCGACTTTCTGATCCAGTCTGTCCCGTTCGTTGCCGTCAACACCTTCTACCTAGGAGGACGGGATGCCGAGGAGGCGATGGCCGAGCTGGAGATCCCGGCGGCTGAGCTCAGGCAGGCGGCATAGCTGCTGCCTGGCCGTCGGTGATGGTGGCGACCACAGCTCCGATCGTGACTGTTTGTCCCTGGTCCACGCTCAACTGGCTAACCACTCCGGTCCGGTGGGCTGTCAGCTCGTTCTCCATCTTCATCGCTTCGACGACGCAGATCAGGTCTCCCGCCTCCACGGTTTGCCCCTCCTCGACCGCGACCCGGAGCACCGTTCCCTGGATTGGACTGAGGAGGGCCTCCCCCATCGCCTGGGCACTCCTCCTTCCCGCTCCCTGATGCTGTCTTGGTCGCGACCGTCTGCCGGCGACGGCAGGCTGGACTCCGGCTTGGGGAAGCCCATGGATGACGGTCTGGAATCGCCGGCCGTTCACCTCGACCAGGAGATCGATCGGTTCCTCCGGGATGTCCCGTCCGGATTCAGGGTGACTGGCCGGGCCATCCCAAGTTCCGTCCTGGACGATTTCGGGGAAATCCGTCAGGAAGGTCGTCGAGAATTCACCCGCACGGAACCGGGGATGCGCCATGAGTCGACGGTGAAAGCCGATTGTCGTGGGCGTTCCTTCGGCCTCGAAATCAGCCAGCGCGCGTTCCATCCGAGCGATCGCTTCCTCGCGATCCCGGCCCCACGTCACGAGCTTGGCGATCAGGGAGTCGTATTCGGGCCGGATCTGGTCGCCCTCGATCACGGCGCTGTCGACACGAACGCCAAATCCGCCTGGCTCCCGATAACGGGAGATCGTGCCCGGTACCGGAGCAAACTCCCGCGCCGGGTCCTCGGCATTGATCCGGCACTCGAGCGCCCATCCCCTGGCATCGACATCGTCGCTGGAAAAGCCCAATGGCTCCCCGTTCGCTACGCGAATCTGCTCCTTGACAAGGTCGATTCCGGTCACCATCTCGGTGATCGTGTGCTCGACCTGGATCCGGGTGTTCATCTCGAGAAAGTAAAACTGCCCGGAAGCATCGAGCAGGTACTCAACCGTTCCCGCGCCGAGATACCCGACAGAGGTGGCAAGTGCCCTCGTCGCCTCTCGGAGGTCCTGGCGCAGCTTCGCATCCACGGCAGGCGATGGAGTTTCTTCGACCAGTTTCTGGTGCCGGCGCTGGACCGAGCAGTCGCGCTCGCCGAGCGCGACCACATTGCCGTGGAGATCACCGAACACCTGCACCTCGATGTGGCGCGGGCGCTCCAGGTATCGTTCGAGATATACGTTCGGGTTGGAGAAGTATCGCTCGGCCTCGCCGCTGCTCCCTGCAAAGGCGTCCGCCATCTCGGCTTCCACGCGTGCGACCCGGAACCCGCGTCCGCCCCCGCCTCCCGATGCCTTGACCGCAACCGGATATCCATGTTCGGCCGCCCAGGCAATCGCACTATCCAGATCCCTCACTGGACCAGGCGTCCCCGGTACCGGCTGGATCCCTGCCTTCGACGCAACCTCCCGTGCCCTAACCTTGTCCCCCATCGCCTCGATATGGTCCGCCGAGGGCCCGATGAATCGCAATCCCGCCCCGCGAATGGCTTCGGCAAATCCTGCGTTCTCCGCCAGAAACCCGTATCCCGGGTGGACCGCATCGGCACCGGCACGCCTTCCGATGTCGAGCACAGCGTCGATATTCAGGTATGGCAGGCCCGGGCCATCCGGTAATCGGAACGCGTCGTCGGCGTAGCGAACGTGGCTCGCGGATTCCTCTCCCGCACCGTAGATCGCCACGGTGGAAATGCCGAGTTCCCGGCACGCCCGGAACACACGAACGGCGATCTCACCACGGTTGGCGACAAGCACGCGCCGGATACCCGCGTCTGCGCTGGAGGACACTCATCTACTCCTGTGTTGCCGCGAAAGCGTAAACGTGATCAAAGCATACGACGGCGCACCTTGCCGCCAACATCGCCTCCGGCACTCCATTCCGTCACCGGGTACCACTATCACGCCGGCACAGCTGGAGTGGAGCCTGGGGCTTTGTGGATTGGTCGATGGACGACACCGATCTCGATGACCGCAGCTCGGATATCGCCACGTATGGAGGGAAACGGAGTATGATTTGCCGCGTTGTGAACGCGCGCACAAGCACATTCGATCGTCCGGGGAGGGAAAGCATGTGGAATGGGCGTAGCGTCTCGGTGGTTCTCGGCACGTACGCCGAGCGGGACTCCATCCACGATGTCATTCAGGGATACTTCGCCACCGGCGTCGTCGATGAAGTCGTCGTCGTCAACAACAACGCCCAACCCGGAACGGAAGAGGAAGTCGCTCGTACCGAAGCCCGACAGGTCTTCGAGCCACGGCAGGGGTATGGATTCTCGTACCGGCGCGGTCTGGCCGAGGCCAAGGGCGACATCATCGTGCTCTCCGAGCCGGATGGCACGTTTCTGCCGCGTGACGTGATCAAGTTGCTGACCTATGGTGAGGACTGCGACGCCGTCTTCGGAACGCGAACGACCAGGGAGATGATCTGGCGTGGTGCCAATATGGGCCTGTTCCTGAAGTGGGGGAACTGGGCCGTCGCCAAACTGGTCGAGGTGCTGTTCAATACCAGCCACCTGAGCGATGTTGGCTGCACCTACCGGCTCCTGACCCGGCAAACGCTGGAAAACATCCAGGACAAGTTCTCCGTTGGAGGCAGTCATTTCGGACCGGAGCTGATGCTGCTGATCATCACCTCCGGTGCTCGAGTCGTCGAGGTCCCGGTCAACTACCTCCCGAGGGTCGGAGAATCGTCGGTTACGGGCGACTTCAGGAAGGCCGTCAAACTCGGCCTGCAGATGATCGTGTTTGTTGCCAAGTTCCGGATCAAGACCATTGGCAAGACATCAGGCAAGGCATCCCCCCGGTCCATGGGGAGCCCGGATCCCCCGACGGACTAGCGGGGTCCGCCACGTACCCCGATCACATGGCTTTGTGGTAGAGCTCGTCTTCACAGGAACAGATCTGCAGGGGTACCCATAATTTCTTCACGAACCTGCCGGCGAATGGCAGGGGGCAGGATGCAAATCATGCGCCTTCCCGCGATTTCAGGAGAGAGCATGTCAGGACCAGGCACCGGCGAGCAGCGCTTCTCGACACTCAAGGGCACCGGACAAACCGATTTCGATTCGGTGGCCGAAGCCTACGACGACAGCCTGCCGTTGCACGTGATGGACCACTACCTCGCGAAGCGTGTCGCATTCATCCGGCAGCACGTCGCGCCAGGGAAGGCTCTTGACGTGGGATGCGGCACCGGGGTTCTTGCGGCGAAGCTGAGCGACGAGGGGTACGACGTCACGGGGGTCGATCCCTTTCGCGGCATGCTCAAGTTCGTCCAGCAGCGCAAGCAGGACCTGAATGCGGTGCACGCGTTTGGGGAACACCTCCCGTTTGCCGACAACTCCTTTGACCTCACCTATTGCGTCGCGGTCATGCATCACGTCGCCGCCGAAGACGCGGTTCGCGAGACGGTGCTGGAGATGACGCGGGTGACCCGGCCGGGCGGCCATGTCCTGATCTGGGATCACAATCCGCGCAATCCGTACTGGCCCATTCTCATGAAGCGAGTCCCTCAGGACACCGGCGCCGAGCGGCTGATCCCGGAACAGGAGTTCCTGACCGGTCTCGCCGCCGGTGGCGCGAGGCCGGTGGTCGTTCGACCGCTTGGTTTCGTGCCCGATTTCACGCCGAAACCCTTGACCGGGGCGGCCATCAAGGTCGAGGCGGTGGTAGAACGCGTGCCGATCATCAACCGCCTGTGCGCCCATAACGTGATTCTCGCCGTAAAGCAATAGAAATTGCCTTCTGCATCCGATCATCAGGATGGACCCGAGGCCGTCCAGCAGGCGCCCGCGAACTGACCTGTGCCGAAGAGGCCCGACACTGCGACCGATCCGTATGACGTGGAACCTCCCGACAATCTGTACCGGCTCATGGCGCCGCTGCCTGCTCATTCTCCTGATCGGAGTGATGATCGCCGCCTTGTCGTCATCAACTTCCCTGGCCCAGGAGGATTCAACCCCGCAGAGCGCCGCACCAACTTCCGGCGCTACCCCGACGCCTGTGCCCGACCCGGGCCGGAAGCCCACCGCTTCCGGCGATCCGGGTGAGAGCCGCCAAATCGGAAAGGCGTTCGACGAGGTCGACACCGAGAAGTACCGCAACCTCCATCGCGTGGACGATCCCGAGCGGATTCTCAAGTTGGACCAGCGAATCGAACTCGCGGACGACGCGCAACGCCTGACGAATCACGGCTTGCCGACCCGAGTCGTGATCAGGGAAGGCACGGCCTCCCGGGAGGAATCGCAGGCAACCGCCGATCAACTCCGTGATGAGCAGAATGTGGAGTCGAGCGAGGGCGTAGACGACGGCATGATCATGCTGGTGACCGTCGATCCGGAATCGTCCCGCTCTGGGATGGTTGTGCTGTCCTTTGGGCGGAACGCCTTGCCAAAGGGCGGTTTGACCGCCGAATCCGTCGAAGAGGTATACGAACGAACGATTTTGCCCCGCCTCAAGCGACAACGGATGTACAGCGCGCTCCATGTCGGCATTCGCCGGATCATCTACCTCGAAACCTACATTCCGGAGGCGCAGCCGCCACTGACGGAATCGCAGAAAACGGCTCGTGGCGCGGTCAACGTGCTTGGCCCTCTCGCATTCCTCGCCAGCGCCGCTGGATTCGTGCTGTCCGGCCGGACTTCGACTCGATCGAGAGTCTCCGCGGGTCAACGCGCGTCTGATGCCGCCGGGGTATTGGCTCAAACCGCTCTGTTGATCGGCCTGGGGGCAGTTCTCCTGTTCGTCGCGGCGGTCGTCGCCAGGAGCACGATAGGCGTGACCTCGGCGCTGCTGGTGGGTCTTCTGGTCTGGACGCAGCTTCTTATCCGGGGACTGCCGCGGCAATCGGCTCGTCCTGGCATGCGGACGCTGACCCTTCCCTACCGCCGTGTGTTCCGTCCCGCTCGCCGACCGTCGGCGCGCGGCGCAGATACCCGGGTCGGTCACGCCTCGCGAAGAAGCGCTCGATGACCGGCACATTTGGTCGGCGCTCCGCCATCGGCCGGCTCCGGAACCGCCCGCCACGGATGAAAGGCAACGCCGCCCCGCCGTACCGCCGAAGGGTCGTCCGGCCGGTACGCGTGACCGGTCGTGACCGATCGAGCATGGTGCGGGCGCTGCGCCAGGGACCCGGGATTGTGGTGGTCGAACCGCCTCGCCCGGGAGGAGAACATCGTAAGCTATCGTCCCGGCGAAGACTGCGCGTTGACGTTCTGGTTCCCGTGCTGCTCTTCCTGTTCGCCGCCGCCCAGACCCTTGGTGCGGTGGACGACACCTCCTTTCATCCGGATGAGTCACGATGGCTGAACCGCGCGCACTTCGTGCGAGACCTCGCCGACCCGTTCGGGCCGACCTGGGAGGACTACTACACCACCAGGGGTCAGCCCCCAATGGGCAGCTACCTGATGGGCATTG
>DASYVY010000157.1:0-2961 GCA_035936535.1 Thermomicrobiales bacterium
CCATTGGCTTGGCCGCATACATTTCCCCGGTGCTGCGGGCTTCCGGGTGGTCACGCATTGCGGTTGCCGAAGGGGCACTATCGAGCCAGCGGCACGCTCGTGGGTCACCACACGATGCAGCTGCCGGGGTGCCCCCTACGAACGGCGGTCATCGGCCAACCCTTCCATCTCGGCGCTGCACGCGTCCGGGCTGCCCCGACCGGATCACCCATCGTCAGCTTTGGCGGCGGAGGCCGCATTTCGGTCCAGGGAGCGGATCCGGCGTCCGTTGGCCGAATCTTCGATCAGCGCCGCCAGGCGTCGCTGTTGGGTCTCCTCCCGCTTGGCGCTGATCACCCACCAGGTCGCCGCCCGCTGGTACCAGGGAGCCTGCGCCCGGAAGAACGCCCACGCCTCCGGATGCTCCCGGAACCGGCTCGCCAGGTCCTCCGGGAAGGCGATCTCCGCCTGCTCATGCGCATACGTCCGAGATCGTGCTTCGGTCCGCTGGTCGTACGCCCGCATTCCAGGCTCGCGCATCCGCCCCGCCTCGATCAACCGGAGGACCTTGGCCAGGTTGACCGCACTCCAGATGCTGTTCGGCTTGCGCGGCGTGAAGCGGATCGCGTAGCTGGCATCGTCGATCCTGCTCAGGACGCTGTCGATCCATCCGTAGCAAAGGGCTTCGTCGACCGCCTCCGGCCAGGTTATCCCTCCTTTGCCGGAATCGCGCTTGTGAAAGCCGACCCGGACCTCCGTCTCCGTCGCGTGATGTTCCTCCAGCCACGCCCGGAACGCCTCACCATCGTCGAAGAACACCGGATCCATGCTCCACTCCCTCTGCCGCTCCATGCGTTCCCGACCCATAGCCTACACCGGGCGGTATGGTCTGCCGCCGGCGCACGCGTCGCCTTGCGGATCACCCGTTAACCGGAAAGCGCAGGGAAGGTGAAGGCCCTCCCGGCGCGTATCGGCGCTCGCTCGTGAAACTGGTACTCCGTGGTCCCCAAGCGCCGGCTCGCGTCATCGTGGTGACACAGCCATACTCGGACTTTCCGGTGCCCATTGGTCGCATTGCACACGTTGTCCCCGTTCACGACGGTTTGGTGACCATCAGGTAGAGGATCACCAGCCAGATCATGCCGAAGGAGCCCGAGCTAGCGCGAAGCATGCCGATGCGACCCGGATCCGGATCGCTCGCGCCCTGCCCTGCCAGCATCCGGGCCTGGCCCGGCACGATGATGCCGGCGATGCCGGACACGCCGATCCCAGGGTGCACCGTTCCCGAACGGCGGTGATGGAAGCGGCGATCGCGCTGTTCGTCGATGGCGGGATCAACGGCGTCACGGTCGATGCGGTGGCCGCCCGCGCGCGGGTCGTCAAGACCACGATCTATCGTCACTGGCCCAGCCGGCAGCATCTCCTGATGGATGTCTTCCGGCACTTCGACCACCGCTTCGAGCCGCCCGCCCCCGCCGACCCGCCCGTCGAGCGGTTGAAGAACCTGTCGCGCCAGCTCGCCGCTACACTGACGGGACAGGAATGGCAGCGGGCGCTGCCCTCGCTGCTCGATGTGACAAGACGAGTCGATGAGTTCATCGATCCCCACGAGTTGGGGATGCCCGGCGCGGGATCGATGTCCGCGGCGATCGCCACGTTGATCGAGGACGGCGTCCTGCCGCGCGACACCCCCGTTGGCGAGGTGCTGGTGCAGATTGTCGGGCCGCTGACATTGGGGGCGATCTTCGCGCCGGAGCAGATCACCGCCGGCTTCGCCGATCGCCTGGTCGAGCGGCTGGTCCGGGGCTATGCCGGAGAACAGGACATGGCACCGTAGATCCACGCCAGGTCGTGGGGCGGCATCTCGCGGGCGACCACAGGGGTCGCCCCTGCGCGATTACGCGATGTCGTATAGACCACCTCTGGTCGCCCCCGGGGCCGTTGCGGCGCTCCGTGCGCCGCCAACTGCATGTCCAGGGAAGACACGGGGCTTGTCCCTGCTGCAATCGGGTGCGCGCCGGAATTCCTTACCCGGCTAACCGGTGCTCTCGCCAGCGGCGAATGTCGGCGGTGTGGATCGGATAGTGTCCGTACGTGTCAAGACGCAGGCGGCGCCAGGCGCGGGGATCGCCCAGGAACCGTTCCGGTGGCACGCTCTCGACGTACGCGACAAGCCGGCGGTGCGTCTCCTGGGACCGGTCCCGGACCTCGTCCAGCGAGAGATGGCACCACTGCTCGGTCATCAGCGCGTTGAAGGCGTCGATTCCGCCATAGGTGACGGAGTAACGGGGTGGTCTCCCTCCTTCGAGGATCGGGGGCAGGTGCTTCAAGGCCTCCTCCTCCCACCAGGTCACGTGCGCGATCAGGTCCCGCACCGACCACTCCCCGGTGACGCCCGGCTCCAGCAGCCACTCATCCGGCAGGTCAGCGGAGGACGCCTGAAACGCCATCCAGGCCGCGTCGAGCTTGCCGAGCACCTTCACGACGCGATCACGGCCGGTGGTCATGCGCCTCTCCCTTCGCGTGTCCCTGTTTGCTCATCTTCAGATTGACCATATCTCAATTCCCTGGGACCGAGGACGCCCCGCGCCGATTGGGGCAGGTGCCGGCAACGGCACGTCATGCTCTGACCAGAGGTGATGATAGGATGATTGTCATGACCGCCCCCCCATCCGCTCTCGTCGGCACCTCACCACGGGTCTCCGTTCCCTGGGTGTCCCCGCGTGCGGGCCGGGCACCTGATCGAAGGCGCTAGCCGGCTGTTCCAGTGAGAGCAGGGCGGGCGTGGATCGCGCCGAATTCGCCGTATCCAAGGTAAACGCATGGCACGCCGGGATATGAGGGCGAACGCGCCCATGGACAGCGAACCTCTTCCACCGGCGACGGAACCGCCGGCGATGGTCCCTCCGATCCTGGCTCCAATGTACGCAGAGCAGCTCCTCAACGCCCGGCAAGGTATGCGGGAGACCGTCACGACATCCC
>DASYVY010000158.1:0-8717 GCA_035936535.1 Thermomicrobiales bacterium
TTGTGCTCCAGCAATGCCTCCGCCGCGTCACGGTCGTTGACCCGCGCCAGCAACCGGCCCCACGACCCGACGGCGGGCTTGAGAACCACCGGGTAGCCGATCTCCTCGATTGCCCCGACAGCCGATTCCGGCGTGAAGGCAATGGTCGTTCGCGGCACCGGCACACCGTCCCGGACAAGCGCCGTCGAGGTGAGGATCTTGTCGCCGCAGATGTTCGCGACGTCATACGTATTGACCGTCGGAACGCCCCAGTCGTTGAGTACGCGCAGGGTATAGAGCGCCCGGAGATGATTGATGCAGCGCTCCAGGATGACGTCGCACTCGGTCATCGCCGGCGCCAGCAGGTCGAGCGCGAACTCGCGATCGTCGAAGCGCCGGATCTCGACGCCCCGCCGCTCCAGCTCGGCGAGGAGCAGTTTCTCCTCGACCCGGACACGCGACATCAGGACGCCGATGGTCAGCGGTGGTCCATCGATCTGACGGTGATCGATCACGAGACAGTCCTTCCAGATGACACGGGCGGGTGGTCAGGCACGAGCGAGCGGCAAGGCGGATGCGGGAGGGGTGATGCCTTCTCGGGCGATCCGGGCGGCCTCCTCAACGATCTCGCCCGCGATGTCACGGTTGGTCGTCGTCATCAGGCCCTTGAACTCCCCGCCAGTGTTGATCTCGATCACCTTCAGGCCCTGGTCGGTCTCGATCAGGTCCACGCCGGCGAGCCGCGCACCGACACACTCGCAAGCCCGGATTGCCAGCTCCTCGATCTCCGGCGTCACGGGACACGGTACCGAGACCGCCCCGCGCGCGGCGTTGGTGATCCAGTGTTCGGAGGTGCGGTACGACGCGGCGATGATCCTGCCGCCAATGACGTAGGCGCGGATATCCCGTCCCGGCTTCTCGATGAACTCCTGCATATAGTAGATCTCGTGATGAAACGACCCATGCTCGGATTTCTGCGAGATGATCGCCCGCGCCTGGTCCGGACCGTTGACCTTGGCGATCAGCCGTCCCCACGATCCGGTGACCGGTTTCAGCACCGCCGGATAGCCAAGCGATTCGCAGGCGCGGAGCGCCGATTCAACGGAATAGGCAACGAACGTCCGCGGCGATGGGATCCCGGCCGCTTCGAGGACCATGCTGGCCCGCGCCTTGTCATCGCAGACGGAGACGGCCGATGCTGAATTAAGGGTCGGAATGCCCCAGCGCTCCATCGCGAACAGGGTGTACCCCGCCCGGGAATGGACGACGCTGCGATCCAGCAACACGTCGATGTGGACCCCGCTCGCCGCCGCTGTCGAGGCGGAGAGATCGAGGGCCAGGTCCCGGTCGAAGATCGGGGTGACTTCCATCCCCCGCGCCCGCGCGGCGGCGAGAATCAGTTTTTCCTCCTGCCGGAGAAAGGAGACGAGCACTCCAACCCGGAGTCCCGTACTGCTATGCGATCTGGTCATGCCAGGAGTCCTGTACCTCTCCGCCTCATGTGTCGTAGGGGCAGACCTGTGTGTCTGCCCCGTGTTGCCCACCAGCTGGTTCCCTGCCGGGCACGGCTTGGCCGCGACCTCACGGCCGAACACGGAGGTTCGCCCCTACAGATTGCCCCGCTCGCCCCCTCGTAGGAGGCAGACCTCTCTGCCTGCCCCGAGTTGCCCACCAGCTGGTTCCCTCTTCGGGCGCTCGTTCGCGGCCCTAGAACGCCAGCAGGACCCGTTTCAGGACACGGATCGCCCGCAGGTACTCGTCGAGATGGATCCGCTCTTCCGGTGTGTGGTCCAGCGATGAATCGCCGGGTCCGTAGGCGACGATCGGGCATTTCCAGATCGGACCGACGACGTTCATGTCGGACGTACCGAGCTTGAGCGTGAAACGGGGTTTCCCGGACTCCTCGCGGATTGCCCGAAGAAAGGGCGGCACCAGCTTGCTCTGCTTGGTCGTCCTGTAGCCCTCCTGGAGACCATCGACGCGGATCTCAGCATCGCCCGCGAGCGCACGGACCCGGTCCAGGAGCCGCTGAACATCGATCCCGGGCGGCAAACGCAGCCCGATCGAGAGCGTTGCCCGATCCGAGAGCCCGTCCCCGATGGTGTTGAACACCCGCAGGGAATGACCGATGGAGCCGAAGCTGTTCGTGGCACCGGCATTCCAGCGATCGAGCTCCGCCCGGAGGTCGTTCCAGAACTGGACCGCCTCTTCCGCTACCGACTCGCCGGGACCTGCCGTGTGCCGGGTCGACCGCCGCAGCGTATAGATCAGGGACAGGGAGCCACGATAGCCGAGACAGAGCGCATCCCAGCCGCTGGGCTCGCCGATGATGCAGAAGTCCGGCGACGCCCAGGTCGCCACTTCGGTCGCGCCGGGGGAGCCGATGACCTCCTCGCCAACCGCGCCGACGACCGTGACCCTGGCGTTGAGGTCGGCAGCGGCCGCACTGGCCGCCGCCACGAACGTCGCCAGCGGTCCCTTGGCATCGACCGCGCCGCGGCCCCAGAGCACGCCGTCTTCGATCCGGACCGGGATGCGGCCGGGGACGGTATCGACATGGCCGAGCAGCACGATGTGGCGGTCGCCCTGCCCCACCGTTCCGACGGCGCTGCCAGCGGCATCCTCCTGGATGGTGAAGCCCCGGGTTGCCATGGCCGCGCGCAGGAATGCCACCGCCGCCGATTCGCGTCCGGACAGGCTCTCGAGGCTGATCAGCCCGCGCAGCAACTCGACATCCGCGAGCTCGTCAGCAGTCATGCCCGTGCGGTTTTCGAGCTCCGCGAAAACGCCATCACGCACTGAGGACGACGCCATGCTCCACCGTCGCTTCCCAGCCGTTCCGGCTTGTCTCCCCAACGAATGATGTCTGCAGCACCGCGTCACTGTCCCGCGATCGGACGGCCAGCGCCGCGATCGCACCGGCCACCGTCGCCTCGCCGAGTTGACGGGCGGCGCGGAAATCGCCAACCGGGTGCGCATCCCAGACAACGGTGCTGCCACGCTGACCGGTGCGTGCCAGCTCGATCGAGATCAACGACGCATCGAGCGCCAGGGCCGCGCGCTCGGCGATGTCCAGATCCTCACCAGTGGGGTCGATTCCTTCGATCGCAATTGCCCGACCGCCGACGACATGGATGAGCGCCCGCGCGGTGGCATCCGGCGCATCGGCCTGCAGCAGGAAGATTGCCTCTCCCTCGCTGCCAAGCACCACCCGGTGCTCGATCACCGCATCAGCGGTGTCATGATCGAGCAGATGGGTCGTTGTTCCCCCTGGCGTCATCCCCAGAAGCGTCGCCGGGAACCCGATCTCGGCCGCGGCCCGGGCACCGGATGCTTCGGAAAACCCCGTCAGGGCTCGCGGGCGTGGCAGACCTGCTCGTGACAGTGCGATCGCGATGTCCAGCCGGCTTCCGGTCGCCGCCAGCCCGGCATCGATCGTTCGCACTCCCTGGGCGCGAAGAAGCGGCAGGGTCGCTCCGGCGACAGCCCGGTTCTGGGCGCGATCGATGATGCAGGACACCGCCTGATCGATCGCTTCGCCGGTCGTCGCATCGATGAATCTCCCCAGCGCCGCGAGCGGCAACGCTGGGTCGGGAGGCAGGGGCGTGCTCGCGGGAGGAACGGGCATCGCCACCATCCCGGCGTCGCCGAGGGCCGCGATGATCTGCTTCTCTTCAATGCGCACACGTGCGCAGAGCACGCCTGTTGCCGTCACCTTGCTACTCCTGACCTCTCCATGAAGTGCCATTCACCAAAGCATGTCGCGCCACATACCGTGTCGTGTCCCAAGCCCCTCGTCATTCAGAGCGATGGATGACGAAGGAGGGTGGGCAGAGCGCTTAGCGGACCCGGAGCGTCACTCGCCCCAGTCCTCTCCCTCTTCCGGCGCGAGTCCGAGCTCGACCGGATTCGCGTTCAGCACCTCCAGGTCCGCGCCGCAATCCGGACAGGGAACGATCTCCCCCTGTTCAACCCCTTCCACCTCGACATCCGCTCCACACTCCGGACACTGTGCTGTCATCCGTTCCTCCACTCACCATCTGCTCGCGGGCAAAGGCCCTGGGCCAGCCCATGATCACGAATCACCTGACGCTGTCACGCCGTCGCCGGGGATTCTCTCCCGGCGAGGCCAAGACGCTCGTCATGCAGCACCTGCAGCAGCACCGCCTTGTGGACGTGCAGCCGGTTCTCCGCCTGGTCGAAGATGATCGATTGAGGACCATCCGCAACATCGGAGTCGACTTCCTGTCCGCGATGCAACGGCAGGCAGTGCATGAAGACCGCCTCCGGTTTCGCCTGCGCCATCAGGTTCCGGGTGACCCGGAATGGCGCGAGTGCCATCAGTTTTCCCGGATTGACTGTCTCCCCCATGCTCTCGTGCACATCCGTGTAGACCGCGTCGGCGCCGTCGACTGCCGCCGCCGGGTCATCGGTGATCGTGACTGTAGCCCCGGAACTCATCGCGAGCCGCCGCGCGGTGGCCACCACCTCGGGATCCGGGTGATACGCATCCGGACCGGCGACAGTCACACTGATGCCAACCGCGCTACACGAGAGCAACAACGAATGACAAACGTTGTTGCCATCCCCCAGATAGGCGAACCGCAGCCCCGAGAGCGAACCGAATCGCTCCCGCAGCGTAAAGACATCGCTGAGCGCCTCGATCGGATGATCGAACGATGTCAGGCCGTTCAACACAGGCACCCGGGCACCCGCCGCCAGCTCGAACATGTCCGCACGATTCTCGACGCGCACCGCGATCCCCTCGACGTACCGGCTGAAGACTTCGGCCGTGTCCGCGATTGTCTCGCCACGCCGGAGCTGGAGGTCGTTCAGGCCGAGAAAGATTGCCTGGCCGCCGAGCTGCTCCATCGCCGCCTGGAGCGCGGTCCGGGTCCGGGTGCTTGGGTGCTGGAATATCAGGCCGAGCGTCTTGCCAGCCAGCCAGGCGTGGGGCACGTGGTCCCTGCGGAGTTGCTTGAGCACGGTCGCCGAGTGCATGACCGCCAGAATCTCGTCCGGCGTCAGGTCGGTATCGCTCAGGAGATCACGACCTCGCAGCGCGGGGCTGAGCCGCACGGCAACGATCGGGTCGATCCCGTGCTGACCCCCGGATTTGCCCGACCGGTCATCCGGCACGGCCATTGACAACGTCTCCATCAACTGCCCCGCTAGCACAGCGTCTGCACCAGCAGGGCCTTGTGCATGTGCAACCGGTTTTCCGCCTGGTCGAAGATGATCGACTGCGGCCCGTCGGCGACCTCGGCGGCAACTTCCTCGTCCCGGTGCATCGGCAGGTCGTGCATGAACACCGCCGACGGCTTCGCAGCCCCCATCAGGGCGGACGTCACCTTGTACGGCGCGAGCGCCACCGCCCGGGCCGCGCCATCGAGTTGCCCCATGCTGACGTGAACGTCGGTGTAGACCGCGTCCGCTCCCGTGACCGCGGCGACAGGATCGTCCGTGACCTCGATCACCGCACCATTATGTCCCGCGAGCCACTGCGCGTGCCGCACGATGTCCTCCGACACCCGGTACGCGGGCGGGCTGGCGACCGACATGCTGACGCCCATCGCAGCACAGGACAACATCAACGAAACGGCCATGTTGTTTCCGTCGCCCAGAAAGGCCAGCTTGAGGCCCTTGAGCGAACCGAACGTTTCCTGGAGCGTGAGCAGGTCGGCCAGCGCCTGGAGCGGGTGGCACTTGTCGGAGAGCCCGTTCATGACCGGGATCGTCGCATACGAGGCCAGCGTCACGAGATCGTGATGGTCGGCGACCCGGGCAACGATCGCATCGACGTACCGGCTGAGGATCTGGGCGGTATCGCCGATCGTCTCCCCGCGCTTCATCTGCAGATCGTTCACGCCAAGGAAGATCGCCTGCCCTCCCAGCTGCGCCATTCCCGCCTCGAAGGAGACACGGGTCCGCGTGCTGGGGTGCTGGAAGATCATCCCGAGCGTCTTGCCAGCCAGCCAGGCATGGGGCTGGCCGTTGCGGGCGAGGCGCTTGATTCGCGCCGCCGTATCGAGCAACTCCGCGATCTCGTCCGGCGTGAGGTCGGTATCGACCAGGACGTGGCGACCCCGCAGACGGGTACTGACGGTAAAGGACGGCAACGAGGCCGTCTGCTGGCCTCCAAGGACGACGGTCCGCTCCAGGGCGGATCCGGTCGACACCCGGCTGACGGTTGGCACGGAATGGAGAATCGTTGGGCGGGCCTGATCGGTCAGGACCTGCAAATCGGCTTCTGTGGCGGTCACGGCCACGGCGGGTACCTGGTGCATCGGGTGTTCCCTTCTCGGTCGACACGTACGAACGTGAGGACGCCGGTCCGCCGCATCCGAACGGATCGGAGCAATCGGACCGAAGGGGCGAGAGGCGTCAGGTCCCGCGGTACCACCCTTCTTGCGCCGAATCCCCGTCACTCCTGATGGGAGCAAGGAATCCCCCGGTGCCCAAGCACCGGATCCCGGATGGCGTGGGAAGTGCCCCGCCCCGGAGTGCGCATCTCTCAGCTGTTGGATCCATGGGAGCCACCCATCCGCGCCTACTTGACGAACCCGATCGCTCGGGCGTCTTTCTTCGGCCGGCCGCTCCGGGGCGCGTTCGGAAACGGATCGCTGGTCCCGGGCTTTCACCATCCCCGGGTCGCTCGAGCGATCGCGTCTCGTACTGGTCCCCGTCATCGCGGGTTGTCGTGAAACGTCGTTTATGGATTGTGGGTCAGCGGAAGGCGCTAACGGGCGGCGGCCGTCAGCGCGTCGTACGGGTGCGACGCGCTGGCCGCCATCGGGGAGAGCGGGAGAGCAGCTCCCGTTCGATTCCATGATGCCGGTATGGCTGCATCATCAGCGTCCTACCTCCGCCTGCTGGGCCTGCCGGTCGCGGGCATTCGCGACCTTCTGGCCAAGACCGAAGAGCCGGATAAACCCTTCGGCGTCTGCCTGCCGGTACACATCATCGGCACCGAAGGTCGCCAGAGCCTCATCGTACAGCCCGTACGGGGAGGTCATCCCGACCGCTTCACACGTGCCTTTGAACAGCTTGAGCCGGACGTCACCGGTGACAGGCTCTTGCGTCTTATCGACGAAGGCGTCGAGCGCTCCCTTCAGCGGGGTAAACCACTGGCCATTGTACACGAGGTCCGCGTACTGCATAGCCAGCTGGTCCTTGAGCCGCATCGTCATCCGGTCGAGCGTCAGGTGCTCCAGCTCCCGGTGCGCCGTCATCAGGATCGTCCCACCGGGCGTCTCATAGACCCCGCGGCTCTTCATCCCGACCAGCCGGTTCTCGAGCAAGGTGACCCGCCCGACGCCGTTCCGGCCGGCCACCTCGTTGAGATGCTCAACCATCGGCACCGGGTCGAGCCGTTGCCCATCGACCGTGACCGGCCAGCCCTGCTCGAAGCCAACGGTCACGTACTCCGCACTGTCCGGCGCTTCCTCCGGCGCGACGGTAAGGCCATACGCATCCGCCGGGGGCTCCCGCCACGGATCCTCGATCGCGCCGCCCTCATGGGAAAGATGCCAGAGATTGCCATCCAGCGAGTAGATCCGGGCGGCGGTCGCCGTCACCGGAATGTTATGGGCGGCGGCGTATTCCAGGGCATCCTCGCGGGAGCGAATGTCCCAGTGCCGCCAGGGCGCGATGATCTCGAGCTCGGGCGCAAGCGACATGAACGTCAATTCGAACCGCACCTGATCGTTGCCCTTGCCGGTGCAGCCGTGGGCGACCGCACCCGCACCTTCCAGCCTGGCCACCTCGACCTGGTGCTTGGCGATCAGCGGCCGGGCGATGGATGTCCCGAGCAGGTACTTGCGTTCGTAGATGGCGCCCGCCCGGAGGGTCGGAAACGCGTAGTCCCGGATGAACTCGTCCCTGAGATCGGAGACGTACGCCTTGCTGGCACCGCTGGCAATCGCCTTGTCCTCGATCCCGGACAGGTCATCGGGCTGCCCGACATCAGCCGCGAAGGCGATCACCTCGCAGTCGTAATGCTCCTTGAGCCAGGGAATGATGACGGAGGTATCGAGCCCGCCGGAATAGGCCAGCACGACCTTGCCGATGGACGTCTTTTCCCGGCCGGAGGGTGGTTCTTCGTTGAAGTGGATGTCCCGGAAGGTCATGTGAGATGGGTGCTCCCGCCCCTTGGGGTGCTGATCGTTTCGCGAAAGGACAGCCGGTCTGGATGCGGTGTCAGGCTGGACGAGAGCCTGGTCCGGGCGAAGCAGGGCGCAATCGAACGGGTATCTCCGCCTGCTCCGCGGGAGTACGTGTGCGGCTGTCGATCATCGGGAACGATGGCATGCGGGAACCCATCCGTTGCGGAAACGCTGGAAACCGGACAAACGCTACGCGGGCGTCCTGGAGACACCCCACCCCGCCGCCGGTGATCTTCGTCACAGGCGCAAGCACGACCTTACCGGATTCGCTGGAACCCTGTCAACGACCGGGGCCGACTAGGGCCGATCAGGCACGGTGATGCGGCCCGTGGCTGCCGGAACAGACTCCACTCGTCCCCTCCCTACAGGTGTTGCCAACGTCCACACCTGGATTTCTCGCCCCTCCCTGACGGTCATCCCGCACCGAAGGCCGGGAGCCTGCTGCTGCATCGCTCGGCACCACGACGCCGGTTTCTCCAGCGAAGCGAGCATCGGAAGCTTGTGATCGTGGAACCTCGGGCGATCACAGAGGATCGCCCCTACCGACCCAGGCAACACCGCGGAGGGCTGAAG
>DASYVY010000159.1:0-1776 GCA_035936535.1 Thermomicrobiales bacterium
GCGGGCTAGTACTTCACGCGGTCGGCGGTGGGGGTGAAGTCCGGCCGCTTGGGCGCGGCGCCGGGTACCGGGATCTGGCGGCGGACCACCGCGCGTTCGGCGGTCTCGTCGCAGCCCTCGACCGGGCAGTAGTAGATGAACGTGTAATCCTCTTCGGACATGCTCTCGAACCGCGAGGGCCGACCGATCTTGCCGCGCAGATCCATCTCGACACCGTGCCTCGGGCAGTCCGGAGGCGTCTTATCTTCGATATTGCGTCGCAGGATGATGTCCAGCAGGTTCGGCATCTTCGTACACTCCTGGGCGGTGGTCGAGGTACGCGGATCGCGTGTGTCACCGGGAAGTATACGGGAAGGAACCTGGGTTCGTGACGAAAACGGGACAGGAAGCGATGTCCGTACCGCAGGCGTCGCTCTGGCTTGTGCCGGAGCATCTGTTATGCGTCGCTGCTGGTGGCGTTGCGGGGCGCGCTCGGCGCCCGGTGGGGCACGCCCGGCGAGAGAGCCGGGCAGGCGTGCCGGCGGGTCCGAGAGAGGGTGTGCTCCTCGCCGCCGATGCTGATCACGACGATCGGGATGGCCTCCCCATCACGAGGTGGGTCAATCGGGGCGACCTCGACTCGCCCCTCGCCGACGCCACCTTGCGGGGCATGGGAAATCGCGAGATTCTGGTGACGTGTCGCAGCCTGGAGGACGACGGTATCCGCTGCCGGTTCGCCTCCTGCAGCGTCGAGCACCGCATTGTCGGGCCGATCATGTTGGTCGGGCCCAACGAAGGACGCGGCGCGCCTTGCCCGCATCGGCAACGGGTGGCCGGCGCGGTTAAGCGCCTGAGCGGTGGGTCGTGGGTCATACGAGAAGATCGCCTGGGGAGGTACATGATGCCGACGGTTCGGGTCGATGGAGAAGCGCCGCTCGACGCAGAGGAGGGGCGACGGCTCGTCCTCGCCATCGAGGATGCCGGGATCGACATCCTGCACCGTTGTGGCGGCAATGCCCGCTGCACGACCTGCCGCGTCGAGGTGCTGGAGGGGGATGCTGGCCCGATGACCGAGGCCGAGGAGGCGCGCCTGGCGACCGTTTCGGAGGTCACCGATCGCACGCGGCTCTCATGTCAGATTCAGGTGCGGGATGATCTCGCCGTTCGGGTGAAGAATCGACTGCACGAGCGGCCTGAGCTCGGCGACGCTGGACCACGGCCAATCGAGTGGCCGAAGGGTCATCCGCTTCCACCAGAAGCGTAGCCCCCGGATTAGGCATCGGGGAAGGCAGCCTGTATACTCTTCACCGTCGTGCTAGACGGGGAGTTGGCGGTGCCCTGTACCCGCAATCCGCCATAGCGGGGTTGAACTCCCTCTCGAGGTACGGCTTTTCAGGACTGTGGCCGTGGCGGGGGTGTCGAAGCCCGGGTCCCGCACGGCGGGGAACTGCGAATCGGGTCAGGACCGGAAGGTAGCAGCCCTAAGCAGGATTCCTCGGGTGATGCGGGGGTTCCTGGGTGGAGCCAACGCGCGGTCGCAAGCTGGGGAGACCGTATCGACAGAGGGTGCACGGCATTCCCACGAAATGGGAACGGGCGAGGTCGATCGGCCTCGCCCGTTTTGCGTATGTCGCCTTCGATCCGCGTAGCAAGTCGGCGTTGGGGTGGAGCAGGGTAGCCATCCGTCCGATCTGTCGAGAATCAAGGTGCGGTTCCCGAAATTCAACGGAAAGGTGTCATCCTGAGCCGGCAACGTGCCTTTGGCGCCGCCGCTGTGCCGAAGGATCTCTTGCATCA
>DASYVY010000160.1:0-6677 GCA_035936535.1 Thermomicrobiales bacterium
CTTCTGGCTCTCCTTCGCCGATGCTGCCGCCTGCTCTTTCAGCCACTGCGCCGCCGCGTTCCACTCCTCCCGGGACTGCGGTGTCCGGCTCATCGCGCGGGAAAGTGACTCGTTCGCATTCGACCTGACCGCCTGGAGCAGTGCGCCCACGTCCGAAGAACTGTCGGCGGCAGCTACCGCCGCTGCCTCAGCCTCCGCTCGTTTCCGATTGGCACTCCGCTCCATCGCCGCAGCTACAAGCCCACCGATCACCCCGGATGCGACGCCCGCCATTCCCAGCACGCGCGCATTGGCGGTTTCATCCGCCACCATGTAGGTAGTTTCATCAGCAACCCTGTATTCGTTCATCGGGACCTCCATTTCGATTCATGCACATGGTCTGCGTTGTCCACGTCAGCATCGCGACTTGCATGCCAGCGGCGGCCCGGATAGCCGGCGCCGCATGCCGGGAACGGTTCTATCCTCGTACAGTACAGTATGCGCGCGGCCGCGCCGGGCTTGGCACTCCGGAAGCGCCCCCGCTCCTTGGTAGCCAGCCTTCCGGTTTTTGAAAGAATCGATCGCAATGTCCACGTCTCACATGTACCGCCTCCCTTCCTACGATGTCGTCGTCGTCGGCTCCGGCCATGCAGGTTGCGAAGCCGGCCTTGCCGCCGCGCGAATGGGATGCCGAACGCTCATCATTTCGCCCAATCTCGACCGTGTCGGCTACATGCCGTGCAATCCTTCGATTGGCGGCCCCGGCAAGTCGCAGATTGTGTCTGAAATCGACGCGCTCGGCGGTGCGATGGCCATCGCGGCGGACATGACGGCGATGCAGGTTCGCCAGCTCAACACGTCCAAGGGTCCCGCCGTGCGAGCCACCCGAGTGCAGTGCGACAAAACGCTCTATGGCGTGGCCATGAAACAGATCGTCGAACGACAGCCGAACCTTGAGCTGATGCAGGACGAGGCCGTTGGCCTCCTGATCGCCGGGCAGGGGTCACCCCAGGTTGAAGGCGTCCTGGCGCGAAGCTCTGGCGCGATCGTCGCCAAGGCGGTGATCATCACGGCCGGCACGTTCCTCCGGGCGCGGATGATTGCAGGGGAAGATCGGTCCCATGGAGGCCGGGCCGGAGATACCGCCGACAGCCGGTTGTCGGGGTCTCTCGCGGAGCTGGGGCTCGGTCTTCGTCGGTTCAAGACCGGCACACCGCCTCGGATCGACGTCCGCTCGATCGACATCAGCCGAACGGAACCGCAGTTTGGAGACGACACGCCGCTCTGGCTCAGCCGGGATGGCAGGGAGGGCCGGCTTCGGCCATTGGCCCTTCCCGCCCCGATAGCGGGTCCCTTTTCCGATGTGCAGGTCCGGGGTGAACGGCTTCAGGTGCCGTGCTATCAGACCTGGACGAACGATGCGGCGCACGAGGTGATCCGGCGCAACCTGCACCGCGCCCCAATGTACAACGGTTCGATCGAGGGCACCGGCCCCCGATACTGCCCCTCGATCGAGGACAAGGTTGGGCGCTTTCTGGACAAGTCATCCCATCCGATCTTCATCGAGCCGGAGGGATGGATGAGTGGAGAAGTGTATATCCAGGGCATGAGCACGAGCCTGCCACAGGATGTCCAGGCAGAGGTGCTCCGGCACATCCCCGGGCTGGAGAGGGGCCGCATCACCCGGTTCGGATATGCCGTGGAGTACGACGCGCTCGATGCCCGCTCGCTCACGCATGGGCTTGAATGTCGTCACATCGGCGGGTTGTTCTTCGCCGGTCAAGTCAACGGGACGTCTGGATACGAGGAGGCAGCCGGTCAGGGACTGATCGCCGGAGCCAACGCCGGCGCCCGGGTGAAATCGCTGCCGCCGCTCACGATGGCAAGAAGCGATGGTTACATCGGCGTGATGATCGATGACCTCGTTTCCCTCGCTTTCGACGAGCCGTACCGGATGCTCACCTCGCGCGCCGAGTATCGCCTGCTGCTGCGAAGCGACACGGCGGACGCTCGCTTGACGCCGGTCGCGGATCGGCTTGGGTTGATATCGGCAGATCGCGCCGACGATGTCGCGCGCGAGAATCGGTTGGTGGACCAGACACTCGAGCACTTGCCGACACTCTGGTTTGGCGCCAATCCGAAGCACGCCGCCGCGCTCATGGCAGAGCATATCCAGCCCGCGAACCGCTCTCTCACCGCCATGGACCTCGTGCGACGTCCGGGTGTCTCACTCGACTCGGTGCTATCGGCGTCTGCCGCACTTGGCATGTTGACCGTGGACCGTCCCTCCCGATACGCGCTGGATCGGGCCGAGATCGCCGCCAAGTACGGGTCGTTCATCGAAAAGGAACAACGCGAAGTCGCTCGCTATGCGTCCAGCGAATCGTGGGCCATTCCGCCGGACCTCGATTTCACAGTCGTCAAAGGTCTCCGCGTCGAAGCGCGCCAGAAGCTCCAGGCGGCACGGCCCACCACGATCGGGCAGGCCGGCCGGACGGCTGGGGTGACGCCGACCGACATAGGCGCCCTTCTGGTGCATCTGTCCCTCGCCGAGCGGACCAGGCACCGAACGCCCCAGCCCGCGGCAGTCTGATCATGCATTGGTGAGCAGTAGAAGGATCGGGTAGAATTCGCCGTCGCAGAACCGGTGTGCATTCCACCACGTGCATGTATCCGAACGCATCGAGCGAAAGAAAGCCCTCTTGGTCAGCCTTCGTCACCCATTCCGCCATCATCACCCTGTCGACAAAACATCACCCGTTCATCGACTGATCGTTCCCGTCAGCGGAGGGGAAGGCGACCGGCGACTGCTGGAAGTCGTTGAGAAGATTGCCTCCCACGAGAACGTGGATATCACGATCATCTACGTCGTCGAAGTCCTGCAATCCATGCCGCTCGACGCCGAGCTGCCAAGGGAGATCGCGCGCGGTGAACAGGTTCTCCTTCAGGCCGAAGCGACTGCCGGCGCCTGCGTAACGGGAAGGAAGAGCGCTATCCGGACCGAGCTGCTGCAGGCTCGCTCTGCCGGCGCGGCGATCGTCGACGAAGCCATCGAGCATGGAGCACATGCGATCGTGCTCGGCGCCACCGTCCGCAAGAAGTTCGGGCGACCATCGACCGGCGAGACGTTGAACTACGTTCTCCTGAACGCGCCATGTGAGGTCATCGTGATCCGCCATGCGCAACCCGGATGGACCGGTTCAGTCATGGAGTCTCTATGAACGTCGTGATCATGGGCTGCGGCAGGGTCGGTGCCAGGGTCGCCTCGATCTTGGACAACAATGGTCATCACGTCACGGTGGTTGACACCAATGCGCGCGCGTTCCGGCGCCTTTCGAGTGAATTCGGCGGCGATACCGTGATCGGAACCGGTATCGACGAGGACATTCTCCGCTCGGCCGGCATCGAAACGGCGCATGCGTTCATCGCGGTGACCAACGGCGACAACCGCAACATCATGGCGTCTCAGGTCGCCCGGCATATCTTCGAGGTGCCGGAAGTCATCATCCGGATCTATGACCCCGTGCGCGAGGATACGTATCGTCGCATGGGGCTAACGACGGTTTGCCCAACGACCACGATCTCGGCATTGATCATGGACCACGTCATCGGAGCCCGGGAACCGTTCCGGGAGCGGGTGCCAAAGGAAGGCTGATCGTGTACATCATCGTCGTTGGCGGCGGCAAGGTCGGCTACTACCTGACGAAAACGCTCCTGTCCGAAGGACACGAGATTCTCCTCATCGAGCGTGACAGTGCCAAGGTGGAGACCTATGCCGAACGGTTCGGATCGGTGGTGCTCGAGGGCGACGGAGCCGAGGCGTCGGTCCTGGCGGCGGCCGGCGCTGCCCGAGCCGATGTCGTGATCGCGGTCACGGGCGAGGACGAGGACAATCTCGTCGTCAGCCAGATGGCCAAGCAGAAGTTCCAGGTCGGCCGGACAATCGCTCGGGTCAACAACCCCAAGAACGAGCAGCTGTTCCGCCTTCTGGGTATTGATGTCACCGTCAGCCAGACCAACTACATCCTAAACTTGATCGAGCAGGCGATCCCCGAACGGGCGTTCATCCATCTGCTCAGTCTTCGGCACGCCGACCTGGCGATCATCGAGGCAACGATCGGGGAGGATTCGCCGGTCGTTCACCAGCGAATCGACGACATCGACCTGCCGGTAGCCTGCGTGATCGCCGCGATCGCCCGGGGTGCTGATGTGATCGTGCCGGATGGGGCGACCGAGATCCTTCCAGACGACGAGATCATCGCGATCACGCACCGCGAACAGGAGAGCGACCTCCGGCGCCTGCTCGTGATCGACTAGGAACATAAGGTCCCGGTCGCCATCTGGCAGGGGCGGCGTCAGCCCGGGCGGCAGAGCATGCTCGGAACCTCTGCGGATCCTGCTAACGCGCTCAGTTGGTGCTCTCCCGGCGCAGTCCGACGATACTCAGGCTCGTCGGTGCCAGGTATGTGCTTGCCTGGGCCGGTTGTCCGGATTGCTACGGATAGATGCCCCGGAGGCGTGTAAACTCGGCGACCCGCTCGATAGCGCGGACGAGTGCCGCCGTCCTGAGGTGGACGCCGTAGGTACGGGCGGTGCCGTGGACCGCAGCATAGGACCGCTGCATGATCTCCTTCAACCGCTCGTTAACCTGGTGCTCCGTCCATGGAAACGCCTGGAGAGCCTGCACCCACTCGAAGTACGAAACGGTCACGCCACCGGCATTCGCGAAGATGTCCGGCAGCACAACGATGCCCTTGTCGTAGAGCACCCGGTCCGCTTCAGGAGTGGTTGGACCGTTCGCGGCTTCGGCGATCAGCTTCGCCTTGATCCGGCCGGCGTTGGCCGCGGTGATCTGACCCTCCAGGGCCGCCGGAACCAGAACGTCACACGGTAGCTCCAGCAGCTCCGAATTCGTGACGTCCTCGGCGCCGGAGAACCCGACGACCGTACCGGTCCGGGCCTTGTGTCGATCGACCGCCGGTAGATCCAGACCGGCCGCGTTGTAGATGCCTCCCCGGGAATCACTGACCGCGACCACCCGCGAGCCATCCTCATCCATCAGGCGGGCAACAACGGCCCCGGCGTTGCCATACCCCTGGACCACTGTCGCGGTCTTGCCAAGGACCATGTTGCCCTGCTTGGCCGCCTCCTCGATCGCAAAGACGCAGCCGCGTCCCGTCGCCTCGTTTCGGCCAGCCGATCCACCGAGCACCAACGGCTTGCCCGTCGTCACGCCAGGCACGGAATAGCCGACATTCATGGAATACGTATCCATGAGCCAGGCCATGACCTGGGGATTCGTATTGACGTCAGGGGCAGGAATATCGATCGTCGGGCCAATGAATGGCTGGATCTCGGCGGTGTATCGTCGGGTCAGGTTTTGTAGCTCGTTCTGCGAAAGCAGTTTGGGATTAACCTGCACTCCGCCCTTTGCGCCACCGAACGGAAGCCCGACTACGGCACACTTCCATGTCATCCACATTGCGAGCGCCTTGACCTCGGAGAGGTTGACGTTCTGGTGATAGCGGATACCGCCCTTGGTCGGACCGGGACCGCTGTTGTGCTGAACCCGATGTCCGGCGAAGACATGCACGGAACCGTCGTCCATCTCGACCGGAAAGTGGACGGTCAATTCCCGCTGGCAATGGCTCATGACACCGCGAAGATCGTGATCGAGCTCCAGCAAATCCGCGGCTATGTCAAATTGCTGAACGGCGACGGCGAACAGGTCGTCCTCCGCTGCCGATTCTGTCTGTTCAACCGTATGCGTAGGATGCGCGTCGGCACTGACGATCATCACTCCAACCTTTCTCTACTGTGACACTCCGCAGAGTCCCGCAGCGCTTGTACCGGGAAGAACCAAACAGGATCGCGATCGCCCAGCTTCCGAAAAGCAGCGAATGGACCGTTTCAGGCGAGGTTCCGGATGCCGCGCCTGAGCGGGCGTTTCGCTCCTCCTCGGAATGCACGATCGGGCCGTTGTATCGCCGCGGCTACGAATCAAGCCGGCTGATCAAGGCGGCTCGCACAGCGTCCGGCTTTGCCCGGCCCTCCGTGCGCTTCATCGACTCGCCGATCAGACGGCCCAATGCGGCCCTCTTCCCGCCTTTGTAGTCCGCTACAACACCGGGGTGAGCGGCGATGGCTTCATCCACCGCCGTGGAGACGGCGTCTGCGTCGTCGATGGAACGCAGGTTCAGGCGTTCTGCCGCGTCGAACGGGGCCTCATCCGGTTCGAGAAGTGGCAGCAGATCCTTGGCGGCCCGGCCGGTCATCGAACCATCGGTGACCAACGTGACCAGCCCAGCGATTTGCTCGGCGGACAGCGGCAACTGGTCGGGCGGGAGCGATCGCGCCCGCGCAAGTCCCATGATGTCGTTGACCATCCAGTTGGCGACCGAACGATATCCAGCGGCGGTTGGCAACGACGTCGCCGCGGATTCAAAGACGTCCGCGATGGCGCGCTCGTTGCTCAGGACAGATGCGTCCGCCGGCGCTAGCCCAAAACTCTCCACGAACCGCCGCTGGCGTGCATGCGGCAGCTCCGGCATGGTGCCCCGGATGGTTTCGCGGACAGCGGCAGACGTCTGGAGCGGCGGGAGATCCGGTTCTGGAAAGTACCGGTAGTCGTGGGCCTGCTCCTTGGTCCGCTGCGCAACCGTCTTTCCCTCGGCATCGACCCAGCCACGGGTTTCCTG
>DASYVY010000161.1:0-2424 GCA_035936535.1 Thermomicrobiales bacterium
TGATGACGGCCATGGCATCGGAGTTTTCGTGCCGCTGGCGCTCGGTCCGGACGACCTGGCGCGGAACCCTCGAGATCAGGACCGAGGATGATGCCGTTGCATTGGCGATCGGCGAGGCGACGGTGCGGATGGACGGCATCGGCGGCGTCACCACGGACGAGCAGCACCGGCGCCATGGTTATTCGCGGCGGGTTCTGGAGGCGGCAGTGGCGCACATCAGGGCGGGAGATGCGCCGCTCACCACACTCTATGGCATCCGGAACTTCTATCCGAAGTTCGGGTACTCGACCGTCGGGTCCGAGCGGACCATCCGCCTGGTCAATGTCGACGAGGAGCGGGATCTCGCTCCGGGATGCCAGAGCCGTCCGGGCCGGCCGGCGGATTTACGGAGGATCGGCACCCTCTACAACGATGGCACCCGCGAGGCCACCGGCGCGGTGATCCGCGACCGCTCCGGCGTCGCCTGGACCCAGATGGTGGACTCGCTGAACGAGGGTCGCGATGAGGTGCTCGTCGTCACCGACGAAGCCGATGAGGTGATCGCTTACGCCTGGCGTGCCCCGGCGTGCTGGTGGATGCAGTCATGGGAGCATCGTGATCCGGCCACGCTGAAGATCGCTGAGGCCTTCGCCATGACGCCGCGAGCCGCCGATTCCCTTCTCGCGGCGTGCCGGGAATGGGCGGCATCCCGGGGGCGGGCCGCGGTCGAATTCGCGATCCCGCCCTCGGGTCATCTCGGGATGGCGGCGATGCTGCAGGACACCGTGACATCGCAGGTCCACCAGCGTGACGCGGTATTCATGGGGCGCTCCACGGGTGTCAGGGATCTGATGACGGCCATGGCATCGGAGCTTTCGTGCCGCTGGCGCTCGGTCCGGACGACCTGGCGCGGAACCCTCGAGATCAGGACCGAGGATGATGCCGTTGCATTGGCGATCGGCGAGGACGAGGTCACGGTTGCATCGGCGTTGCCGAACGCTGGCCACCCCGGACACCTCGCGATCGAAATGTCCTGCGGCACGGTTGCCCGGTTGGCGCTCGGCGCGTTCGACCCGGAACCATTACTGGCCCGGGCCGGGACATCTCCGGATGTGGCAGAAGTGCTGGCGGTGCTGTTTCCCCGGCGTGACGGCTATATCTACCCCGCGGACCGCTTCTGAGTCAGGGCATCCGATCATCAGCGCTAGCGGGGTCCTCGCGCGATCTGAATCCGCAGGGGCGGTACTAGAATCGACCGGCTACGACGTCTGTGCTATCAACGCTGGTCGATTCGGGAACCTGGCTTGGCAGCTGCACCGGGCAGCCGCACCGGGAAGGATCCGCCTGCGCCGGACTGAAGCTCTCCTCACCGTTCTGAACCTGTCATCCGCGTTCCGCCCTCTACCGGCGTGAGGACCCCCACGTCTCCAACTCACCATCCGGACTCTACCCGTGCCACGCTGTAAAATAGGCAGCCAATAGCGGGACGCACCACATGTGATCCGTTGTGATGCCGGAAAGGCGCATTCGTGAACCAACCCGCCAACGCGCACGCGCCCGTTCAGGGCACACCCGGGGGCACGTTCTCCTGGCACCCGGAATACGCGGGGCAGACGTTCGACACCGTTGAACGATCGCTCGCCTCGGAGATTGGCCGGGACCAGCGGCAGTATCACCTTGCCCTCGACGGAGCCGAACAATCCGAGCACGAATCGCTGTCGTCGGTCGTCGAGCTGGAACGCCGTTGGGGCAACTACGCATTCGACTGGGCCGAGATGGATGCCGGGGAGCTGGCAAACAGGATTGTCACTTTCGAGCGCGAGCGCGAGCGTCGGCAGGAGATGATCTCCTTCTCCGACTATCGTGCCCAGGGTGGGCTCATCGGCATCGATCCGGAGTCGGGTCACCACCGGTCCGGCTCCCTGCCGATGCGCACCATCGCGATCGCGGTGGTGGCTGCGATCGCGATCATCCTGATCCTGGTCGTGGCGTTCGGCTGACCTGTCCCACTCGTTGGCCAACGATGCGCCCAGCCTGGAAAAACAGTTCTCGCCGCCTGATGCAAAAGGAGCACCATGCACATGCAGGAACACGACGAACCGCGAACGACTGACGAGCTGCCGGTGGATCCGGACGCCCAGCCGGATGAGCCGGTGATTCCCGAGAAGGAAGACCACGTCCTGGCCGACTGGAAGGCCGCCGATCCGGACGCATTCCGCCCCGCCGGTATCGAGCACACGGACGACGAGGTCCCGCTCGATCCAGAGGATGAGGGAGCGGATCGCTACGGTGTCTGAACCGGAGCACGCCCGATTGTCAGGGGCGGTCTAGTGGTTTGTAAGCGCTCTTCTGTCGTCCCGAGGGAGCGCAGCGACGAGGGGCCGCATGTGCTCAATCACGTCGTGATTGCCTGTGAGGAATCCCCCGGTGCCGCAGCGCCGGTCT
>DASYVY010000162.1:0-3441 GCA_035936535.1 Thermomicrobiales bacterium
CGGGCGTGAACTGTTGCGCGTACGATAGCTGCCGGTCATCCCGATGGAAGAATGGCGCGTAAATGAGGATGCCCGTGTCAGCAGGCATGGCACCGGTTTCCCACTCGGTCTCCGATGTGGTCTGGCGCAGAACCAGCGGCGTGGTCGGCCAGAGCCGCAGCGATTCGAGAACACAGGCGCGCAGGTAGGGCAGGTTCTGGCGCCCGGAGGCGTCTGCCGCCATCTCCTTCCGGGCCTGGTCTGCCTGCTCCGGATGGGAGGCGAGCAAAGCCAGTGCCCGAAACGTCGCCATGCCGGCGGGATCGAACGCAAAAAGCCACTGTGGAACCTGATGCACCGGGTCCATGTCCGGAGTCTTCGGCATGGCGGCGATGATGCTGGCCAGGCTTCCCGGCTCCGCCCTGGTCATGCGCTCTTCGAGCGTGGAGAGAAACCGCTCCCGCAGATCCGTCTGCTTGGGTTTCATGAATGCCCAATTGGCATCGGCACGAAGTTCTGCCACCATGCCGGTCAGTTCATGGTCATCGCGGGCGGAGTCTCCGAATATGATCCGGCGCACAATCCTGAACCAGGCCTCGAAAAAGGCATCCCAGATCAGTTCACCATCGCGTTCGGCACTGCCGAGGAACAGAGCGGTCTCCTGATTCACGACATCGATGAATCGAGGCGCGAGCCCATGCACGGTCTTCGGCGTTTCCAGAACGTCTTCGTTGAACTGCCGCCGGACCGCCCGTTCCGGGCCGTGTGAGGTCAAGGCGCCCTTAGGCTCGAAGTGGGAGAGCGCCGCGCGTTTCTCGTCGGTCTCGGTGGCAAATGGCTCGGGAGCGCGATCGAGCACCCGGTGGACGTGCTCGGGAGAGAGGATCAGCGCCCGGGACCAACGCGGGACGGGCAGCATCAGCGGTCCGGGTCCGTACCTGCTCTCGATCTTTTGCATGCGCCGAATCGCGCGCGTGTCGAGCTGAAGGCGCTCCGCCAGCCCCACCATCTTCGGCCGCCGGATGATCGGGCCCTTGGCGACGGTCGGGATGACAACGTCGACCAGAACGCCGAGGGTATCCCGGATGGACGCTGTCGGTAGTGCGTTGCGCATGGTCATGGCTCCACTGCTCCTCATGTGTGCGTCGGTGGAACCGGCCCGATCGCGCGTTCCATCGTGGTCCACATCGCCCGACATCAATGCCCCTGACGTCCGCTACCAATCGTGAATGCCAGGTCGGCAGGATTCGGATACGTCGCAGGGCTTTGCTGGATGCGCCGCCCACAGTGCATCTGGCTCAAGGTTGCTGTGGCAGGGGTCCCATCCTCGACCAGCGGAAGCAGCTCATTCCTGCTGCCCGCAACATCGCTGGTATGGAGCGGAGGGGCTGCAAGCCCTGTGCCGCCGGGGAGCGACAGGTTGCGTCGCGGAACGTGCCACCCTTCTGCCTGGCGAGACACGCTCCTGTCAGCGCCAGACAGCGCAATGCCGGGATGTGTTTCAATCCCGCCCGGATTCTGTCCGGACCCCTTGAATTCTGCCGCTCTACTCCATCGGGCGGAGTCGTGCTCATGAGCGATCCGGCGAATCAGGATGGCGTTCCGGGAGGGCATACCGGGCAAGGTAACCCCAGAGGGCGGCGGTCGCTTCCATGCAGGCGAGGCTCACCTGCTCGAGTTCGTCTGCCCTCCGCTGTGCCCTGAGCAGTGCCGCCGCGGGATTGCCACCTCGCAGCTCGTCCAGCACCTGCCGGACGTCGTCCGAGCGGTATCCGGCATCGCGAAGCACGATGATGATCCGCAATCGTCCGACATCGTCTCGATCGTACAGGCGGTACCCGCTTTCCGGATCGCGGCGTGGATGCAGGAGACCTTCCCGTTCCCAACAGCGCACCGATGATAGGCGCACCCCGGCGAATCGCGCGGCCTCGCCTACCCGCACGAAATTCAGGTGGCCTGCCCCAATTCACTTGGTCCGGGTGGCTTTGCCAACCTTACCGAGAGCAGGCGAAGAGCCCCGTTGCATTCCGGTCGTGCGACCGGTATTAGTGGAGCGTGTTGTTTGTGTGCTTCCGGAGAGGATCATCACGTCATGCCGCCACAACCCGGCGACCGAAGGGTCATTCTCGATCAGCTTGCAACGATCTGCGGCTCCTTTCCCGAGACCGTCGAGGTCGGTAAAGGGAGCGTCGGCGATCCCGTCTACAAGGTCGGCGGCAAGATCTTCGCGATGCAGCACGGCGTCGGGGACCGGATGTCGCTCTGGTGCAAGGCGCCTCCCGGCGTCCAGGGAGCGCTCGTTGCGGCCAGCCCGGACCGGGTCTTCGTCCCGCCCTATGTCGGACACAATGGCTGGATCGGGTTCTGGCTCGATGGTGATCCGGACTGGGACGAGATCGCGGATGCAATCGACGAGAGCTATCGGATGACCGCCTCGAAGCGCCTGATCAAACAGCTTGACGCTGGGTAGCGATAGTCAGTGGCCGGAGCTCTGGTAGTGGCGGCTCTGATGGGTCCAGATCCGGACCGCGAGCCCGAACAGCACCACCCCGAGCAGCGGAGCCAGCCAGCCGACCCATGGCGCCACGCTCAACCCGTCCCTCCGCCCCAGGATCGTCGACGCCGGGACGTAGGCGACGAACGCGACCGGCAGAGCGAACGTCAGCAGGTACTCCAGCACCCTCGGGAACATCGACATCGGGTAGTTGCCGTAGAGGTTGAAGACCTCGTTCGTCGCCACCCGCGCCGCCGTCACGTTCAGGAACCGGAATGCCAGCGATCCCATCGCCACCTGGACCGCTCCCTCGATGAGCGCGCCGCCAACGACCGCCGCGATCAGCAGCCCGAACGACGCCGGCGACCAGTCGATTCCGGCGCCGGCGGAGGCGAACGCGAGCAGCGTTGCCCCGCCGATCAGGTCACCGAAGCAGTTGACTCGCAGCTTGCGCGTGAAGAGCTGGAGCAGCGGCGACATCGGCCGCACGAGGAAGCGGTCGAACTCTCCGGTGATGAGCACCCGGTCCAGCTCGAACATCTGGCTGAAGCAGGCGTAGTAGATGCCGTGCGCCGTCAGGCGCATCCCGTAGAGAAAGGTGATCTCCGGCAGGGTCCAGCCGCCGAGGGCCTCGAAGCGGTCGACGATGATCCAGACGACGACGAAACCCGTCAGCTGGTAGATGAACCCGCCGATGATGCTCGCGATCACGTTGGCGCGATACTGAAACTCGGCCTGGAGTGACGTCAACGCCATCGCGCGGAGGATCGAGAGCCGGTGCATCTCAGCCTCCCTGGATCACGGTGTGCCGGAAGGCACGGCTCCAGATCCGGTGGATGCCGGCCGTGAGCACCCCGATCCAGAGCAGTTGCAACCCGAGCGCGGTGAGGACACCACCTGTCGCCGGAGCGCCGACGTAGATCGAGACCGGGACGAACGCGATCGCCTGGAACGGCAGCGCCTGGACG
>DASYVY010000163.1:0-2378 GCA_035936535.1 Thermomicrobiales bacterium
TGACCAGACAGGACCGAGGGAGCGCAGCCCCGCCGCATGGAACACCTCCAGCGCATCGAGGTTCTCGTCGATCATCTCGGCACCCTCGAAGTGCAGGATCGCCGAGAAGTTCCCCCGCTCGATGTTGTCCGCAAGGTCGGCGGCGGAGAGCACAATCGTCAGCGGATCGTCCGGCAACGAGGGCTGCAAGGGCGGGGAAAGCTCGCTCGTCGCACTGCTTTCCGTCATCCCGTCCTGACCGGACTCGATCCGGAGCAGCCGCGCGATCTGGGCGAAGGCGAACTGTTGGGCATAGGCGAGCGACGGCCCGTCGTCCGTCGAAAGCTCGATGCCCTGAAGGCGATTGCCGAGCACCGCATGGACATCGAAGCCGACTGGCCGGTCGGAGTTGAGACTGGGGACGAAGATCGCGAAGAAGCCGCCGATCAGCCCCCCATCATGCGCCCTCGGCCGATCGATATGCCCCGTCTCGCTGCGCTCGTAGAACGATCGACCCGTCGCGATCAGGCTCAGCAACGTGTCGTTGTGGCCATCGAAAACGGGAATGGGCGGCTGACCTGTCGAGTCTGTCACCAGGAATCCTTTCGTAAGCGTGGGCGCGACACCACCGCAGCGTGGACATCTGTCGTACTCTGCCCCGTGACTTGAATTGCCTTTCCGGGTGGCGGGAGAACTTTGTGGTGATCGACCCTAGGCTCCTTCGTGGCCTCGCCGCCAATCACCCTGCCCGGCTCGGGTATGATGCCGCAAGATACGCGGACTCACACGTCATCCCGCGTCCGTCCGACGTTGCCCGGAAGAGCCTTCGAAGGACCCGGCACGCAGCATCAACGAACGGCAGCAGAAAGCCAAGGGAGGAAATGACCCGATGACCGAACAGGGGAATTCACTGAGCGGTGTCCTGAATGGCAAGACCGCCGTGGTCATGGGCGTCCAGAACCGCTGGAGCATCGCCTGGCAGATCGCCGAGGCGCTCGCCAACGCTGGTGCAAAGGTCGCCATCACCTATGTCGACGAGCGGGCCAAGCGCAACGCCGAGCAGCTCGCGGAAACCGTTCCCGGCATGAAGACCTTTGTCTGCAACGTCCAGAACGACGAGGAGATCTCGACACTCCGGGGCGAGCTGGAAGCGGAGTACGGCCAGATCGACACGCTGGTCCACAGCATCGCCTTCGCCCCCGCCGACGAGCTCAAGAACCGCTTTCTGGAGACGACGCGGGAGGGCTTCAAGCTGGCGCACGAGATCAGCGTCTATTCCCTGATCGCGGTCGCCCGCGAGCTGACGCCAATCATGCGGGAGGGCGGCAGCATCCTGACGCTGACCTACCTCGGCTCCGACCGCGTCTTCCCGAAGTACAACGTGATGGGTGTCGCCAAGGCCGCGCTCGAAGCGACGGTCCGCTACCTCGCCGCCGATCTCGGCCAGCAGGGGATCCGGGTCAACGCGATCTCGGCCGGCCCGATCAAGACGGCCTCCGCCCGGGGGATTCCGGGGTTCAGCGAGATGCAGCAGCAGGCGATCGATCGTTCCCCGCTCGGCAAGGTCTATGGCCCGGAGCACGTCGCCGGCACGGCGGTGTTCCTCGCCAGCGACCTCGCGCCCGGCATCACCGGCGACGTCATCTTCGTCGATGGCGGCTACCACGCCATGGGCATCTGATCGCCGGCGAACCGGGCGGACACCCTGCGAGTCCTCGGCGGAGGTGCCGGATGCGCCGGGGTCCTCCCCTACCGGTGATTGGGGCGGTGGGCGATGTATCGGGGTAGCGCCGGCGGATTGGGTTTGATCATGGAGAGCGGAGCTGAGGAACGACATCAGCCAGCGCCGAAACAGCCTCCGGTATCCCGGGTACGACTATGCCCAGCCGGGCGCTATTTTGGTTACGATCTGCACCTCGGGCAGGCAACAACTGTTCGGCACCGTGGAGGAAGGACGCCTGGTCCATACACCAGCCGGGACGCAGGCCGACGACGTGTGGGAGTCGATTCCACATCGATTCCCGACGGTGACGATCGATGCTTTCGTGGTGATGCCCGATCACGTCCATGGCATCGTGCTGTGCGGAACGGACTCTTTCGACGAAGGGCGAAAGCCCACGATTGGGGATGTTGTCCGTTGGTTCAAGGCGAGTGTCCATGCTGCCTATCGCACTGGAGTGACGGAGAGCGGCTGGCATGCCTATGATCGCCATCTTTGGCAACGTGGTTATCACGACCATATCATCCGCAGCGCTGACGAACTTGCGCGCTGCCAGCGGTACATCGACGGCAATCCTGGACGGTGGTGGGAACGGCACCAGCCAGGTACGACCGACCTGCCGTAGGGGCGGACCCCGGCGCATCGAACAGCCCCGTCGAGGACTCGCAGGGTGTCCGCC
>DASYVY010000164.1:0-2573 GCA_035936535.1 Thermomicrobiales bacterium
CGGGGACAGCCAGCGGCAGCTCCACGAGGAACAGGCGTTGGCGTCCGGTCATGCCCATGCCGCGCGACGCATCGAGCATCGCCCGCGGAACCTCATCGATCCCGGCGACGGTGTTGCGGATGATCGCCAGCAGCGAATAGAGACAGAGCGCGATTGTGGCGGTCGAGGTTCCGAGACCGGTATAGGGGATCATGATCGCGAACAGGGCGAGGCTCGGCACGGTATAGAGGATGCCGCTGAGGTTCAGGATGGGACCTTCCAGCCAGCGGACCCGGGTGCAGAGGATCCCGAGCGGAACGCCGATCAGGGTGGCGGCGAGCACGCTGATGCCGACGAGCTGGATGTGCTCGATCGTCAACGCGAGCACGCGCTCGCGTTGTTCAATCAGGTACCACATGCGCGACCTTTCCATCGGGCGTCGTCCCACCGGGCATCATCTCGTCCGCGGGCGCGATCGATTCGCCGAGCACCGTCGCCAGGCGGTGATAGGTAAGGTACCCACGAGGCTGACCCGCCTCGTCGCTGACCAGGAAGCCATCGTGCTTGGACCCGTCGAGGCGGCTCAGCGCATGGCCCGCTTCGGGAATCGAGAGTGAGCCGGAGAGAACGGGCACGCCGTCGGGCAGGTCGACGGGACGCGGGCTCGCGAGCTCCGCCAAGTAGGTGTGCCGCAAGGCCCGCAACGAGCGATCCTCACCGATGAACTCGGTCACGAATGGCGAAGCCGGCGTGCGCAGGAGATCGGCCGATGTCCCGTTCTGGACGATCCGCCCCTCCGCCATCAGTACGATCCGGTCACCAAGCAGGAACGCTTCGCTGATGTCGTGAGTGACGAAGACGATCGTCTTGTGCACCTCGGACTGGATCCGGCGCAGCTCCCGCTGCAGCTGCTTGCGGGTGATCGGATCGACCGCGCCGAACGGCTCGTCCATGAGAATGATCGGCGGATCGGCGGCGAGCGCCCGCGCCACGCCGACACGCTGCTGCTGGCCACCGGAGAGCTGGCGCGGATACCGATCGGCAAACTGTTCCGGGGGAAGCCCCACCAGCGCCAGCAGTTCCTCCGCTCGCCGCCGCCGCCGGGCACGTGGCCAGCCAAGCAGGCGCGGGACGACCGCAACATTCTCGGCGACCGTGAAGTGCGGAAACAGGCCCCCCTGCTGGATCACGTAGCCGATGCTTCGGCGCAGCTCGACGACATTCATCGTCCGGACATCGCGGCCACCGACGGTGATCGTGCCTTCGCTGATCGCCTCCAGCCGGTTGATCATCCGCATCGTGGTGGTCTTGCCCGAGCCGGACGGCCCGATCAGGACATGCAGTGCGCCCGCTTCCACCTCGAAGCTCACATCGTCGACGGCCCGCACCAACTGGCCGTTGGATTCGAAGACCTTGGAGACGTGCTCGAGCGTGATCAAGGGAACGTCTATCCGCCGCGGCAACGCTCCCAAGGAACGCCCCGCCATACATCCGTAGTGCGCAATGACTGTGACCTGTTACCCCTATTGTAAGCTACGCGTCGGCGGCATTCCGGGCGTGCACCACAAGAGGGAGCGACGCCGCTGTGTCGCATCCATCGGGAAACACACGGTAGACAAACCAATGGGCACCATCTATATCGACCTCGAACATGAGAGGGTGATCAATGCTGACGCCGCCGGCCGGTCTCACCGCGCCAGGCGAGATGCCGCCCAGGCCCGCATTGAAGCGGCGGCGGGTGAACCCTGCGAGATCGTCCGCTTCGACGCGATCCATCCGGACCGCATCCGGGCCCTGGCTCCAACCGCGATCGTGATCAGCGGCAACACCACCGACTGGATCGAGTACGACTTCGCGACATTGGCGGGCTTGCTGGAGACGATTCGTGCCGCACCGGTGCCGATCCTCGGCATCTGCGGTGGGCATCAGTTGATCGGGTACGCCCATGGCGCACCGTGGGGGCCTCTTCGCCGGCTGGAGGATGGCGAGGCGGATCCTGATCCGCGCTTTGCTCCCGGATTGCACAAGGAACGGGGATTTCTGCCGATCGAGGTCGACCGCGCTATTCCCCTGTTCGCGGAGTTGGACGCATCTCCGGTGGTTTTCCAGTCGCACTACTGGCACCTTACCGGTGCGCCCGAGGGGTTCAGCGTCTGCGCCAGCTCGGATGGCTCGCCGATCCAGGCCATCACCCGGCGGGACCGCCCCGTGTTTGGCGTGCAGTTCCACCCCGAGCGCTACGATGATGACCACCGCGACGGCGAGCGTATCCTCCAGAACTTTTTCGCGACCGCTCGCCGGGCCGTGGCGAGCGCCTCCGCTCAATAAGGAGCCACCGCGTTGCGCGTGTCGCGTCTGGCGATGAGGCTGCCAGGATCGCCCCACCTTCCGCGGCCCCAGCACCCCGCGCCAGGAGCGCCCTTCCCGGCACAGGTGCGCCGAGCCGTCCGGAGCCGGCAAACACTTGCGGAGTTGCCGGGCTGGCTGCAAGGAGACCGCGATGACGCAGACCGAGCCAACGGCCAATCCCTGGGATGACTATGCCGACGAATACGATCGCTGGCTGCGTGGCCGCGAGCCGGGGCAGCGTGTCG
>DASYVY010000165.1:0-2940 GCA_035936535.1 Thermomicrobiales bacterium
ACGACATCGCTGATGACATCGTCGGGGGTGGATGCGCCGGCCGTTACGCCAACATTGCCGTCACCCACCGCTTCCAGCCACGCGTCCTCGATATCCTCGGGGCGTTCGATGTGATACGACGTGACCCCCATCTGGTTGCCGACCTCGGCCAGGCGCGCGGTGTTGGAACTTTTGCGGCCCCCGATCGCAAGGATCAGGTCGACCTGGCCGACAAGTCGCTTGAGCGCGTGCTGGCGTTCGCTTGTCGGCTCGCAGATGGTGTTGCAGAGGCGGAACTCACCCCCCTCCGGCATCACCATCGCCTGGAGCTCCCCGGCGAAGGCCATCAGCTCGTCGACATTCTTCGTGGTCTGGCTGACCAGCGCGACCTTGCGGGGCGGCGTGATCTTCCCCTCACCGGTCTCCCCGCGTCGCGCGTTCCAGGGGAGATCCTTGACCTTTTTCGCGGCGACGGCCTTGGAGGTCGCCGCCCAGCCGAGCACGCTCTTGACTTCGGGATGGTAGTCGTCGCCGTAGACGACCAGGAAATAGCCCTGGCGGACGAGCTTCTGCGCCAGCCGCTGGACCTTGGTGACGAGTGGGCAGGTGGTATCGACCAGCTCGAGATTGCGCTCGGACGCTTCCCTGGCGAGATGCGGGCCCATCCCATGCGCCGTGATGGCGACCCGCCGCATGCCACGGGATACCGCTTCATCGACGCTCGCGGCCCCTTCGACGCCGCGCTCGCGCAGGCGCGTGACAACCTGGGGATTGTGGATGATATCGCCGATCGGGGCGATCGGGGCTTCGGGCGCCGCCGCATCCTGAATGATATCGAGCGCCCGCCGAACGCCCCAGCAATAGCCCAGCTCTTCGGCGACGATGATCCGGCCACGGCCAGTGGCGGCCGAGGCTTCCGGTGCATGAGGGATCGATGCCGTTACCATGGGAACATGTCCTGTTCAGTGCAAAGCCGCGATGACAGCCCGCCACGGCGTGAATACCTGTGATGCGCGCCGTCGCGGATGATTGGACGGCGGCAGGTGGCGATCAGTCCGTGCTGGCTTGTGCCTCGGGGCCGTACTGGATCAGTTCCTTTCCGCTCTCGGAGATCAGATCCGGGTCGAGTTCTTCGACGAGAAGCGGTGGGAGCGGATCGGGAACAGTGACGGTATCCAGGTTGCCATCACTTACGTATAGTATAGCGTTCCCGTCCTCGAATGCCGTGAACCAGTACTTCATGGATTCCTCGAAGGTCTGGATGCGGGGAATCCAGATCGGATCCCAGAGCGCGCTCGATGGCGATTCGGCGGGGTTCGAGCCGACCATGAACGCCCCCTGAAGCCGGATGTGCATGCCATCGTATTCGAACCCCTCGCGCATCATTTGGCGCTGCTCGGGGTGCAGGTCCGCATCGGGATAGTTGCCATACGGCATGACGAGCACCTGGGAGAGGTTGCCAGGCTCAGGCACACGCTCATCGATCCATCTGGCCGCCTCGGCGACCTCCGACATGAACCGCTCGTCGGTTACGTCGAGCAGGTCCTGATGCCCCGCCGTATGGTTGCCCACTTCGTAACCATGCTCGGCGAGCCAGGTGAGCTTCCGCTCGCAGAAGGGCATCTGGTCGGGCTCGTTTGGTTCGGCAAAGCAATTGAACGGCAGCACCGCGAAGAACCCGCCACGCCCGAAATCCGGATGCTCGGCGTAGAACGCCTCCATCACCCCGACGGCGGAATCCGGATCGGGGACAAGGTTGCCGTCCGATCCCTTGATGAACCGAAACTGACCGGCCGTGCCATCGTCGAAGGTGCGCACCACCGGGCGCTTGCCCGCGGGCGCCGAGATCGTGTTGTTGAGGAAATCCGCCATCGAGATCACATAGAAATCATGATCGTAGAGCCACTGAAGTTGCTCGGTGAAGGTGTCGATGGTCATGGTGAACTGGTCGACCGCCTCCGGATCGGTGACGAATACGTGATACTGGAGCACCGGGATGACACCGAGCTCGTTCGGCTGGTACGTCTTGAGCTGGTCGGTTGTGAGGCGCCTGGCCGGTTCGGGCCGGGGTGTGGATGCCGGAGCGGTGGGCGGCATGGTCGGTGGAACGGAGGACGGCTGGGCCGGCGGGATCATATCGCCCATGGCCGGCGGCATCGTGGTCTGCCCGGAGGACGCCACGTCCGACACAGGAGACTCGATCGTTGGCGTCAGCGATTGCCATGCGCCGGCATCGCCCACATCGCCTTCCGAGCCACAGGCAGTAAGTCCGCTTGTCAGGAGCAGCAACGCGGCCAGCGCGAACGTACGAGCGCCCGAGTAGCGGACGTCCTTCATCACGGTCATCACTCCTTGCCCGAGGACAGCACCCCTGCCATCCCCGCCCCACGGCCCACCTCGGTGGTGGTCCCATGCCGGATCCACGCATGCCCTGGATCATCAGTACCTGTGCCTGCGTGACACTATACCCCGATCTTGGAGGCAAGGAGCGGCTAACGCCCGAAACGCGATAGATAATTATGAACGTACATGCTTATCACGTCGTTTTGCGGTCTCGAGAATGCAGGCGGAAGACATATCTGTCCTCAGCAGGAGAACTCCGACGTTTTCTGCCAAGGCCCTGCTGGAACGTTTCGCGAAATGACAGAGTGGGGTGACGCACCTTCCGGCCTAACTGCCTCACGGCAGTCCCTCAGCGAACCTTGAGCTTTCTCATATGAAACATTGAGATTCCGCTGATAGCGTGTCAGCAAGGTCGCCGTTCCGCCGCGATTGACACCATCCGGCACGCCGCCATCTTTGAGGCGGTCCAGGGATTGGCCATGGTGACCGAATGGTCCGTCGACGCGGCTTCGAACTTCCGGGTAGCACACGGGGCCAGGAGCGTGGTGACCGCCGTCGCCAGGATCCATCACTACTGAAGAGAGCACCGGCTGGGGACCGGAAACGAAGTCGCTGGCA
>DASYVY010000166.1:0-7847 GCA_035936535.1 Thermomicrobiales bacterium
CCGCGCCTTCCTGTTGGACAGCAGCGTCTCGAACTCGCCGAACTCGCCGCGGATCTCGACCCCCGGAAAGACCTCGCGCAGCAGGTCCGCCGATGGCCGGGCCATGATCGTGTCCGCGGCGGCGATGATGAAGCTCTGCGCGCCGGTGACATCCGCTTCCAGCCCGTTCCGGCAGGACGCCGCCGCATCGCGGACATCGATGTAGCCCCATAGGTTCCACTGGCGACCTGTCGCATCGTCCTGGAATGAGGGGACGCGGGCGTAATCTTCCGGCCGGAAGATGTTCGAGAAGCGGAGGCCGACGAAGGGGATGCCCGACCAGCCGGAGATGTGCTCGGCGAGGGTCTCACCGACGACCTTCGAGAGGGCGTAGGTCGAGGCCGGGTAGGGGAAGTGGTCCTCGTCGACCGGGGCATAGCGGGGAGGGTTGTCCGGGCTGAACGAGAGCCCGAGGGTCGTCTCGCTCGATGCCCAGACGACGCGCTGCAGCCCGAGCTGGGCGGCGGCGAGGAAGACGTTGGCGTTCATCGCGGTGTTGGCGTTGAAGGTCCGGGCCGGGGTGTAGATGCCGGGCGCGGGGATGTTGGCGAGATGGACGACGGCGTCCGCGCCGTGGAGGATTTCGGCGACCTGGCCGTAGTCGGTGAGATCGGTCCGGATGAACGGCGCCCCGAGATCGGCTGGCGGCGCGGCGAGATCGGTCCCCGTTACCTCGTAGCCGTGCTCGATGAGGTCCTTGACGGTGGCTTGGCCGGCCTTGCCGGATGCGCCAGTTACGATGATGCGCTTCATGGAGTGAGGGTTCCTCTACTATGGAAGGAGAGAGCGGAGAGCCTGGCTCCTCTTCCTGTAATCCTGACCAACGACCCGTCCTTTGGCCACTACGTCAGTCAAACTCTCCGTCTTCGCAGGCCAGACCATTGTGGTTGCGATCAAGGCCGTCAGCGTTATTGTACGAACTCCCCCCATCCGACTCGAAGTACGCTTGAGCATCCCCCTGGCTCGCAAAGTCGTAGCAGTCGTAGTCGATGCCGTCGAGTCCACCAAATTCGGTATAGACAGGGCCACTGCCACTATTCGTATCACCCGCATTGCCGTCATCGGACGCTGGTTCAGGGACACTGGGTGCGACCGGATCGTCGGTATAGACCGGCTCCCCGCTGTCCCCTGCATCGCCTCCACTGCCATCGACTGACGGCACATCCGTCACGGGTGGCTCCGGGATATCGGCGGCAGGCTCTTCCGAGAAGTAGATCTCGCAGGCAAGACCGTCCATGTCCTGGTCGAGGACAGGTTGCGCTTCGGGATGCTCAGCGTAGTAGCCCTGGACCTCGTCATAGCCACCGAAGTCGCTGCACTCCGGAATCGAGACCGTTTCGTCAGCTGGACCAGGGGTAATCTCGGCAGAAGAAGAGTCAGCGGGCACTCCGGATGCCGACTCCCTGGTTTCACCTGATATGGCGATCAACTCAGCTTGGTAGTCCTGAGAGTACGTTCCGACATAGATAACCCCGTCCCTGATCGCATGGCCAAACACCTCATCGAAGTTTCCGGTGATTTCGAGCGACCAGCGAGGGGCTCCATCCAGGGACAGACTGGTGATGGCATGGCCATCTTTACCATCGGAGGCAAACGTCACAGCTTCATCGGTAACGGTGAGCCCAGAGCACTCGCCGATCTTGCTCCAAACAGATGAGCCTGACAGCATACCGATAGCAACGATGCTGTCATTCGCACATGCGTAGAGCGTGTTTGCGGTCGCTACTTCGAATAGAGCCATGCCCATATTGGGCATCTCCCAAAGGGGGCTTCCGGAGTTTGTGTCGAGCGCTATCCAACCCTGACTCCGTAACCCGTCGTTGTATTGGGCGACAACCACCTGTTCATTCGCTGCGGCTGAGGCATAAATGGAACCACCGGGGCGCTCATACCGCCACAATTCGTCGCCAGTAGCCACATCCAGGGCGACGATCCCATCTCCTTCCTTGACCGATGCAGCGAACAGGATGTCATTGGTGAGAGCTTCCAGATGAATTCTGCTGCCAGGGAAGGGGCGCGCTTCCCAATCCATTTTTCCAGACTGGGTATCAACTGCCACGGTTCGGTCGCTATTGGTCACGTAAACATGCTCGCCATCAGTCACGATTTCCTGAGGAAAGTCGCCGATCGCGGTCGGTGATGTCCACTGCTCCTGGCCATCATTGACTGCCAACGCTTGTAGATACCCATCATCAGCCCGCACAAAGAGGAGATCGCCAGCAACTGCAAAGGAGTTCAGCGTCTCCTCGCTCATCTCTCGCTGCCAGACCAACTCGCCAGTACTTTTGTCCAAGGCAACAATGAACCGGTGATTATCACCCTCTCCGACGGTAATCGCTAGTTCATCAGTAACGAGTGGCGGTTGCAGGGACATATATCCCGAGTCCTTGAATCTCCACATTTCCTCCAATGGATCACTCGGGACCGGGCCGGGCTGAACTCCGTTCATATCTGAAGATGCGATGGCAGGGTCCGATTGCTGGGCTGCGGCGCTTACGGGTGCGGCTGTTAATGTCGCGAGAATCACGCACACGAGCAGGCGCAAGGCATTCGGCGCGAAATGATACATAGTCTCTAGGACTCCCAACGCTCACTGATCTAACTGGTGAGACACCAGCGCCCGTCATCATCCGGCCACCCCAACGAGGGGAGAGGCACAAAAAGAACTTACCACTACCACCCACGACTGGCGTACCCATACGCACATGCTAAGGGCTCATTTCCCACCACTACCCCTTCGGATAAAGCAATCCTCTTGGTATGGGATCCGCGACCGGGTCATTCGTTAGAAACCGTAATAGTCATACGCAGAGGGTGTTTGCTTCCCAGGAGACCACCCGAGTTACAGAGCCAGGTCCCAGGTTTCGGCGATCAGGTCGTGCCCGAAGCTGTGGTGCGGCTCGCGGTGGACGAGGCGGAAACCGGCTCGCTCGTAGAGATGGCGGGCGGCATGGAGGATGTCGTTGGTCCAGAGGGTGACCCGTTTGTAGCCGGCCGAACGGCGAAGCGGACGCACTCGTTGACCAGTCGCGAGCCGACCCCCAGCCCGCGGGCGAATGGCTCGACCAGCCGCAGGTGGAGCCTCGCGACCGTCTCCGACCTCCGGGCGAGAAATGGCGAGCCAGTGACCTCGTCGTCGCGCTCGGCGATCCGGCACCGGTGCCGTTGCGAATCGTGTGACTCGATGACGGTAGTTAAGTTTCCGGCGACAAGGGGCTCGAACCCCTTGTCCGAGCCGCACTCCCGGGCGTAGCGCACGCCATGGTGGTGGGTCACCCGGCCCATGTCCCCGGCACGCGGTGGGCGGATGGCTGCTATGATGCTCTGCCAGTGTTGCCTCGACCTTGCGCGATCCGGAGAGAGCCAGACATGCCCGATCATCCGCACCCCGACCCCTCGAAGGCCGCGCCTGCCGGATCGAATGGCAGCACAAGCGATGGCCGGATCGCGGCCGCACGGACAGCAGCCATGTCCGGCGGCGTGCCCTCCGGCCGGGCCACGACCGCCGCGCGAGCGACGACGGGAACGGCCGTGGTGGTCGATACCTCGGTCAGCCCCAACGCGGCGCATCGACCGGTCTCGATCGGCGACGTGCACCTGGAAGATGCCTTTCTCGCTCCCCGGATCCGGATCAACCGCGAGGTCACCATTCCCTCGCAGTACGCGCATCTGGAAGAGACGAAGCGCCTCCGGAACTTTCGCCGCGCCGCCGGGGAGTTCGATGGTCCCTTCGATGGCATCTACTTCAATGACTCCGATGTCTACAAGTGGCTGGAGGCAGCGTCCTCGGCGATCGCGGGCAGCCCGGACGAACACGTGGACGATCTCCGCGAGATGGTCGACACGGTGGTCGCCCTGATCGAGGGGGCACAGGATGAGACCGGCTACATAAACACCTACTTCTCGGTGGACCGCGCCGGTGAGCGCTGGTCGAACTTGCGGGACCTGCACGAGCTCTACTGCGCCGGCCACCTGATCCAGGCGGCGGTCGCGCACTACCGCGCCACGGGCAGCGACCGGTTGCTGAATGTCGCGACCCGGTTCGCCGACCTGATCTGTGACACGTTCGGTCCGGCGACCGATGGCAAGCGGGAGGAGACCGACGGCCATGAGGAGATCGAGCTCGCGCTGATCGAGCTGTATCGCGCGACGGGCGAGCGCCGTTACCTAGAGCAGGCACGGTTCTTTCTCGATGTCCGGGGTCGGGGCACGATTGGTGGCAGCCCGTACCACCAGGATGCGACGCCGCTTCGCGAGCAGACGGATATGGTGGGCCACGCCGTGCGCGCGGTCTATCTCAACGCCGGCGCCGCGGATCTCGTCGCCGAAGAGGACGATGCAGCGCTGCGCGATGCGCTCGACGCGATGTGGACGAACATGACGACGCGGCGGGCGTACGTTACCGGTGGCATCGGTTCCCGGTGGGAGGGCGAGGCGTTCGGCAAGGATTTCGAGCTTCCGAACGAGCGCGCGTACACGGAGACCTGCGCGGCGATCGGCTCGATCATGTGGGCGTGGCGCATGCTCACCCTGCGCGCCGAGGACAACACCCGCTACGCCGACTGGATCGAGCATGCGCTGTACAACGCGATGCTGCCAGGGCTGTCACTCGACGGACAGGCGTACTTCTACCAGAACCCGCTTGCGGACGAGGGCACGCACCGGCGGCAGCCGTGGTTCGGCTGCGCGTGCTGCCCCCCGAACATTGCCCGGATCCTGGCCCAACTTCCCGGCTATCTCTATTCAGTGACCTCACGGCGTTTCCCGGAGTCCGATGGCCGCCACGACAGCGTCTGGGTGCATCTGTTCGCCGCCGGCACGGCGACGATCCCGCTTGACGGGGGCGGATCGGTGACGCTGCGGCAGGCGACGCGGTATCCCTGGGATGGCGAGATCGTGATCTCGATCGAGGCGCTGGAGGAGGCGGGCGATTTCACGCTCCAGGCGCGGGTTCCGGCATGGGCAGGCGAGGCCACGGTGGAGGTCAATGGCGAGCGCCTGCCCCCGAGCGAAGCGGCCAGTGGGCAGTACGCGACGATGCGCCGCGTCTGGCGGGTTGGAGACGTGGTGCGCCTCCACCTGCCGATGCCACCGCGGCGGATCGTGAACCACCCACGGATGGCGGAGAACGCGGGACGGGTCGCGCTGCGGCGGGGACCGCTTCTCTACTGCGTGGAAGCGGCCGACCACCCGATCGGGGATGTGCGGGATTTCGTGCTCCCGGACGACGCGGACATCGTCGCCGCGCAGCGTCCGGAAGACCTGAACGGGATCGTGGTGCTGACGGCGGAGGCCGTGATGGAATCGGCGGCGCCGGCCTGGGATGGCGCGCTCTACCGGACGGTCGAGGATTCTGCGAGGGACCAGCCGGGGCGGTCGAGCGTGATGCTGACGGCGATTCCCTACTACGCCTGGGCGAACCGGGGATCCGGCCCGATGACGGTCTGGCTGCGCCGAGGGTAAGTGGCGTCAGCGGCGGAGCCGGCGGGGATTGACAATGCGGAGGATCGTCACCAAGTTGGCGTCCGCGTCGTGACGGTAAAGGATCGTGTGGTGCTCCAGCGCGAACTCGCGGATGGTGGGATCGTCGTTGTCCGCCACGCGGCCGATCTCCGGAAATGTCTGGAGCTGACGAAACGACCGCATCAAGCGGGCACGATATGCATCTACCCGTTCATCTCCCCAGTGTTCCAAGGTGTACTGAGCGATCTCTTCCACATCAAGTTCGGCTTCGGAAGTGATGATCAATCTAATACTTGATCTCATCCCGCACCTTGTGACCACGGGCCGCATTGGCCTTTGCCCGGCGGACAAGATCGTCCATCAAGCCCTCCGTCACCTCTTTCACTTCGCCCCGCTCGGCCTGGGCGAGGGGTTCGGCGATCAGCTCAGCGAGGACATCCGGGCTGATCCGGCGATCGTCGGCCATCGATTCGAGCGCGGTGACAATCACCTGCTGCTCGTTCTCGAAGCGGCCGGACTCGACCTCCTGCTCGACAAAGCGCCGGATGTGCTCGGGAAGGGCGATGTTCATGGCGGTCCTCGCTTTCGGGATGCTGGGGAGTGCCATCGTTTCCGATGCCCTCAGTATACGGCTCCGACCTTGGTTCTCTGATGTCCCCGACCCCGGACCCAAGGTCGATATCCCGTTACGAAGCAGGCTGATGGGATGTTGAAATCAGCGGCGGAGGCGCCGGGGGTTGACGATGCGGAGGATGGTGACGATGCCAGGATCGTGACGGTAAATGATCGTGTGGTGCTCCAGGTGAAATGCTCGAATCCGTCCATCCGCACCTAACGGGTGCCCGATATCGGGAAAGTCCCGGATAGTGAGGAATGCTTGGCCAAGCCTTTGCTGATAGGCATCCCTTTGCCCGGGTCCCCACGTTTGAAGCGTGTACTGGAGGATATTCCGGATATTCGCCTCCGCGCGCAACGAGAACCTCAGCTCAGTATTTGATGTCATCAGGTACCTGATGGCCCAGCCCGGCGTTGCGTTCGGCTTCTTGCGACAGGCGGTCCATCAGATCGTCTGACCAGGGCGTGGTTTCGCCGCGCTCGACCTGGGCGAGGGGTTCGGCGATCAACTCGGCGAGGACATCCGGGTCGGTCCGGTGATCGTCGGCCATCCATTCAAGGGCGGTGACAATCACCTGCTGCTCGTCCTCGAAGCGGCCGGACTCGACCTCCTGCTCGACAAAGCGCCGGATGTGTTCAGGAAGGGCGATGTTCATGGCGGTCCTCGCTTCTGTCTTTCTGACTTGCCGGATTGAAGGGGGCACTGTCCTGAGTATAAAGGCGTGCCATGGTCTTCCATGACCGTCATGAACAAATCTGGTCATGATGACTATACTGGTCAGACGGAGGCGAAGCGATGGCGGTGCGAGACAAGCGGTCAACGGATACGTGGTCGATAGCGGAAGCGAAGGCCAAGTTCAGCGAGGTCGTTGATCGGGCAAGACATGAGGGACCGCAGAGAGTCACCAAGAACGGCCGCGACGCGGTGGTGGTGGTCTCCGCCGAAGAATGGGACACGAAGGCCGAACGCAAGGGAACGCTGGCAGACTTCTTCTATAACTCTCCATTGCGCGGATCAGGTATCGATCTGGAACGTGACAAGACTCCACCAAGGGACTTCGAGTTTTGAGCTTCCTGCTTGATACCAATGTTGTGTCCGAATTCGAGAAGGAGGAACCCGACTCTCGAGTATTCCAGTGGGTCGATGGAGTCGACGAAGGCGAAGCCTGGATGAGCGTTGTCACGATCGCCGAATTGCGCAGTGGCTGTGAGCGGCTGCCTGATGGTCTGCGCAAGCAGCGCCTTGAACAGTGGATCGTGTCGGGCATCTTGCCACGGTTCGCGGGCCGTATTCTGCCGATCGACGAGGTGATAGCAGACACAACGGGCCGACTCATGGCTCGGTCCAGGATGTCCGGTCGAACCATTGGTGCCATGGATTTGATGATCGCGGCGATCGCACACGTTCACGAACTGACCGTCGTCACCCGCAACACGCGTGACTTCGATGGACTGGGCGTGAAGGTGTTCAACCCCTGGCTGGAACTCGAATGACCGAAGCTGGTCGGGACGATGGCCCCGCCTTTCTCGTTGAGCTGGCTCGCCAGCGCGATGATCTGCTGGTCCGCGTGGAGGATGCGCTCCGGAGCGACGAGCGCGTGGTCGCGGCCTGGCTTGCCGGATCGTTCGGGAGAGGAACGGAGGACGCCTGGAGCGATCTCGATCTCCACGTCGTGGTCCGCGATGATGCGCTTGCCGGCTGGCTTGGGGCACGGGAACGCTGGTGTGGC
>DASYVY010000167.1:0-4568 GCA_035936535.1 Thermomicrobiales bacterium
GGCTCGCACTGAGCGTGCCAGAAACAGGAATGCGAGGTGCCGTGCTGACCCCGTGTGCGCATCAGGATTTTTGCTCCGGGGTCAGGCGTTGCCCCTCCTGCCGATCCATTGTGCAGGGGATGACGAACTCCCGGGCGCATACCCTATTGCCCGGCCGTCCCAGTGTTGGAATTGGCGGGAGGCGTGACGGTGAAGGTGCTTCCGCGGCCGGGCTGGCTCTCGACGTTGATCCGGCCGCCGTGTGCCTCCACCAGGGATTGCACGATCGCCAGGCCGAGGCCCGTGCCGCCCCGGCTTCGCGTCCGCGCTCGATCCGCCCGCCAGAATCGCTCGAAGAGTCGGCGCTGATCCGCCGCGATGCCGGGCCCTGCATCGGCAACCGCGATCTCGACCCTATCCCGCGCCTGCGTCACAGAGGCGGTCACCGTCACCGGTGTGCCGGCGGGCGTGTGCGTTCGGGCGTTGGAAAGCAGGTTGTCGATGACCTGGCGCAAGCGCAGCCGGTCTTCCTCGACCATCGCGACCTCCGGCACGTTGACCGTGATCGGGCGATCGGGATCGACGATCGCGAACGCCTCGGTTGCCTCGCGAATGATCGGAACGACATCGATGGGCATGAGATCCAGCCCGCGGGATTGGTCGAGCCGCGCCAGCAGCAACAGGTCATCGACCAGCCGGGCCATGCGCGCGCCTTCCGATTCGATCCGCCCCATCGCGTTTCGCACCGCCGGTTCGTCCGGGAGGGCGCCCTGCCGGTACAGCTCCGCATAGCCACGCAGGGAAGTGAGGGGAGTGCGAAGCTCATGCGCCGCATCGGCCACGAAGCGCCGCAGGCGCTGCTCACCCTCGGCCCTGGCTGCGATCGCCCCTTCGATCCGGGCCAGCATCTCGTTGAGCGCGGTGCCGAGCCGGCCCAGTTCCGTGGCCGGGTCGGGATCCGGCACCCGCTGGGTCATGTCACCAGCGGCGATCGCGGCCGCTGTGTCGACCATCCGGTCCACCGGCCGCAAGCCGTGCCTGATCAGGAACCAGCAGGCCGCCGTCGCGATCGCCATCGCGATCAGGCCGGTGACCAGGACGATCCGGACAAGGCGCGCGCTGGCCTCCTCGATGTCCCGGATCGAGGAGGCCGTGATCCGCAGGCGGTTGTCCGGCATGGGTGTGATCAACATCCGGTACTGGAATGATCCGTCCCGGGACGGGACCGTGAAGATCCGGCCGGTCTTCCGGGCGCTCGTTCCGGTGCCGAGATCGGGTACGGCCGGCGGGGATTCGGGTTCACCGGGGTACCCGGCGTACTCCGCGGCGAGGATCGCGCTATTCGCCGAGACCACCAGGTGCACGTAATCGTTCTTCCGTCCAAACTGTCCGCCACCGTCGTCTTTCGACAACCCCGGCGAGTCTTTTCGTGCTCGCTCGGTGAAACTCCGAAGCTCGTCGTCCACCTGGGCGACCAGGGTGGCGCGAGTGGTCCGGACCATGACGCCGCCGAGCAGGAGCAGGGTCAGCGCCAGCACGATCGCGACCGCGATCGCCAGGCGCGCGCGGATGCTCATGACGGCAGTCCCGCCGGCTGGACCACCCCGCCGGTCATCCCGGACCGGACCGGGCCACGGACGGCGATGACTGGATCGAATAGCCGAATCCGCGCACCGTGCGGATCAGCCGCGCATCGCGATCGCCGATCTTGCGTCGCAGGTAGCTGATGTAGGTCTCGACGGCGGATGGATCGCCAACGAACTCGTAATCCCAGACGTGATCGAGGATCTGCTGGCGCGAGACGACGCGGTCGCGGTTCAGCATCAGGTAGCGGAGCAGCCGGAACTCGGTCGGGGACAGCTGCAATTCCTCGTCTCCGCGCCAGACGCGATACGCCTCGTCGTCCAGAAGCAGGTCATCGCACGCCAGCCGATGGTGCGGTTGCACCTCCTGCCGGGAGCGGCGGATCACCGCCTCCACCCGCAGCATCAGCTCTTCCAGGCTGAATGGCTTGGTGATGTAGTCGTCACCGCCGCCGGTGAACCCCGCCCGAAGATCGGACGGGTCATCCCGTGCGGTGAGGAACACGACCGGGACCGGGTTGCCATCCGCTCACAACTTGCGGCAAATCTCGAAGCCGTCGAGATCGGGAAGGTTCACATCGAGCACGAGCAGGTCGAACGTCGCGTTCCGTGCCTCCGCCAGCGCCTCGCGACCGGAGGCAGCGGTCGCCACCTCGTAGCCGGTGAATCGCAGGGCGGTCGAGACAAGCTCCCGGATCGGGTCTTCATCCTCGACAACCAGGATCGTCTCGTCCCGATCAGCGCGTGTATTGGACCGGGATGTGGCGTGCAACGCCATTGCGTGCTCCTTGGTGTAACTGTGTCAATGATCGATGTCCGGGAACCGATTGTCCCGGGCACATCGTGGGCAGGAACATGGTCAGGTATCGGACACCGCAGCCGGCGTGCCGACCGGCTCGTTGAACCCCGGAATGTCCGCGAACGGGGTGATCGAAATCCGGGTCGGATCCTCTTGCCATGGCAGGCGGCCAGCCTCGCTGGCGATGAACACGCCGTAGCTCATCGCGACAACGGTGAAGAGAATGATCGCGATCATCAGAACCGTCAGGATCGGATGGCGACGCAGGCGATGCATGGGAAATCGCTCCTCTGCCTGGTCCTGGGGGTGCTCCGGCCCGGCTGGGTCGGAGCACCTGTCATCAGCCGTTGACTCTGGCCGTGATCTCCACTTCAAGCCCCACCGTCTCGTCGACCGACACGACCGGGCCGATCACCGGCTCCTCCATGTTGTAGTCGCCCATGTTGAACGACGTGCGAGCGGTCCCGATCAGGGTATCCCCATCCAGCGTCACCTCCGCCTCCCACGCCGCAGGGAGGGTGACACCGTGCAGCGTCAGGTCCCCGATGAGTGAGAGCGTGGTGGTCTCGCCATCGGCCAGCCCGCCTTCCAGGCCATCGACCTGGGCGAGCACGAAGGTCGCCAGTGGGTAGGTCTCGGTCTCCAGCGTGTTGTTGTAAAGATAATTGTCGCGCCGCGGCTCGTCGCTCTGGAGAGTCCGCAGATCGACATCGAAGCGGGAGCAGGCGAGCGGGACGCTGGCGTCATCGAACAGCACCGTGCCGATGATCGCCTGGGTCTCGCCAATCGCCGTGTTGGCCCCGACGCCGCTCAGTTGCTCCTCGGAAATGTACCGCGCGGTGGATTCCTCGCTGACGATCGAATAGGAGGCCGCCGCGCTGGCGATCGCGCTCTCGGTGTCGCACTGGCTTGCGGTAGGGGATGCCGATGGTGATGCGGCTGGCGACGAATCCTGGGCCAGTGCCGGTGCACTCATGCTCATGCCCTCGGCAAGCAGGACCAGCATGAATATCGAGCGCCCCGGGAGCGAAAATGGTCTACGACCCATCATGACGTTCCTTTCCTTGTCCTTGCCCTTGCATTTGCGAGGTGATACGGCATCGCCCCGCACCGTCTCTGCGCCGGCTCACCGCGGTTCCGACATGATCGCGGGTTGCCAGGCTGTCCCCAAGCCTAGGGTCCGGAGCTCTGCATATCCTGAGAGTCTCCTTAACGTATCCTGTGAAACCCTCCGCCGATCCTGGTAGTTCGCGAAGAGGATCGCTCCCAGCGAAATTTCAGCTTTCCCACGCAATCCCTTCAGGTGGAGGCGTCAGGATCATCCCTGTCGGACCTGTTCCGATGCGACCGCCGCCATGCAGCGGCATCGGCCATCTCTCCTTACCACCATACCCATCAAGGAGTGCAATTCATGGACAGTCAATCATCCGGAACCGACAGAACCGACAGGACCGACAGGATCGGAGGGAACGACCGTTCGGCGGAGGAGATTGCTCTCCGGCTTGCCGGAATGCTGCATCGACGGCGGCTCCTGGCCGGATCGCTGGCTACCGGGGTCATCGCGGTGGGTGCCTTGCGGATCGCCGGAGCGCAGGATGACTCAGCCACGCCTGACGCCACGCTTGACGCCACCCCAACGGCCGGGCAGGACGAAACCGTGGTGGATGCGAACAACCAGGTGCTGGCGGAGGAGATGCTGGCGCGTGCCGATGACATCATCCTCTCCGTCCAGACGGACCGTAATTCCGTCACGTCCGGCGGCGACCTCTCCGGTGTCGACGCGATCCTGGCCCAGGCGAGTGCGCATCGTGATCTCGCCCGGCAGGCACTCGATGCGGAGACGGTGACGGAAGCGGTGCGGCAGGCGGTGGTCGCGGGCGCAACGGCACGGGCGGCTCGCGTGCTGCTCGAAGCGAGGTTGAGCTACCCTGGCCTGCCGTCGCAGGAGATCCGCTCCAGCCGGGAGCTAGCCCGTGCGCACGAGCATATCGCCGCCGCCAGCACCAATGCCGCATCCGCATCCGCGACCGGCACGAACGTGGACTTCTTCATCGCCAATGCCCAGGATCTCTACACTTCCGCCTACGACCTCTACGGTACCAGTGCGTTCGCGCAGGCAAGCCGGACCGCCCAGGCGGCATCGGCGCTTGCCCGCATCGCGGACCTGCTCATGGTGGACGACTTCGGCCTTGGCAATGGTGTGATGG
>DASYVY010000168.1:0-2973 GCA_035936535.1 Thermomicrobiales bacterium
CGCGGAATGGCCAGGCTGCTGATTCGCGTCAAGCGGGAGATGAGCGTCATCGCCCCGGCGGGACCTGCCCCCAGCGTTTCCTTGATGCGCCGCAGGTTCGCCGATGCCGCATCGTCGGCGGCGATCAGGCCGAACATGTCCCGGTACCCCCCGATCGCGTGATGGAGCGGCGCCACTGCCGCCACATCATCCGAGATCTGGCCGCCGACGATCTGGAACACGATCACGTTGAGCGTCAGGGGTGCCAGCCACATGGGATAGGCCACGTACCCGAGCGCCTGAAGCAGGAGCAGGAGCACCAGTGCCAGTGGCCCGGCGATCGAGACGACCTGGAGCCAGGCGCGATCGCGCAGCAAGGCCGGACCTTCCGCCCAGGCGAGAAATGGCGCTGGATCGGGAATCTCACCGTCGAGCCTGCCGCCAGTCGCCTCAACCTGCTGCCGGAGATCGAGCCGCCTGGCCAGCTCACGGACGGCATGCTGCCGCCCGGTCACGTCGGCCGGAGTCCCTGACCCGAGGAGCCAGGCATGGAGCTGGTTCCAGCCATGCCGGGTGGTGGGCGACCCAACCCGCTGCGCGATCGAGGCCGGGCCGACGATGTTCAGGTCATACGCGTAGGCATGGGTCCGGTCCGTTCCGAACGCTGGCGGGACCGGCGCGGCATCCCATGCCAGCAGTGCCCGATCCCGGCTCCGTGCGTTGACATCGATGAGCCGCTGGAGTTCGTCGCGCTCGCGCCGCAGCTGGCGATGCCGCGCCACGAGCACGACCACGCCAACGGCAATCAGCGCCTCCAGCGCGATCAGCAGGGAGCCGCCACCACGCCAGACCAGCCATGCCACTCCCGCGAGGGCGATGAACCCCACCAGCCGGAGATTCGCCAACAGATTCCAGCGGCGGTGCACGGCATCCCGTTGCTGTCTGAACGATTCGGCCCGTGCCTGGTAGATGGATGGCGCATGATGGTGCTCGGAGGGATCGCGGTCCGGGCTCGATGAGGCGATGATATCGGTCTCCTGCGGTTGGGATTTCCCGCTCCTGGCGACGCTTGCCATGCCGCGGGTTCGGCTGGTACTGCGGTGTACCCTGGCGGCGAGAAGCCTACCGTGAATAGTCGATCGTCGTCGCCCGTTCCGGCTGGAAAAGAGACTCGCCATGCCCAACCTGTTCTCGAACACCGCACGCTGGTACGACGCCATCTATCGCAGGGCCGACCAGGCTGGCATGGCCCAGACCATCGTCGCGATCGCGGCCGCTCGCTTTGGATCGCGGCCGCTCGCGATGCTCGACATCGCCTGCGGCACCGGTCACCTGCTCGGCTGCATCTCAAAAACGACGGAATGGCATCTCGAAGGTCTCGATGCCGACCCGGAGATGCTCGGGATCGCCCGCGAACGTGTGCCAGAGGGGAGATTCCACGAGGGGGACATGGCCAACTGGCACATCGATCGCCAGTTCGACATCATCACCTGCCTCGGATCCTCGCTTGCCGCGGTCTGCACAGCCGCCCGGCTGGCCAGCGCCTTCGCGTCCATGGAGCGGCATCTCACGCCTGGCGGGATAGTGCTCTTTGACGAGTTCTTCACGGCTGGGCAGTGGCAGCCGGGGACGTTGTCCGCGATCTTCGTCGATGAGCCGGACCTGAAGATCGCGCGGATGAGCACGAGCGAGCGGCGGGACGATCTCGCCATCCTGAACTTGGCCTATCTCGTCGCAACCCCGGAGGGCACCGAGCACATCACGGAGCGGCATGAGCTGGGCCTGTTCGACATGGATGCCTACGCGGCGGCGTTCGGGGCGTGCGGTCTGCGAGAAGTAGCCGATGCGGCCGTGCCGCTCACGGGTGTGTACACCAACCGGGGAACCCACCTGCTCGAACGGACCGGCTCCCAGGCGAATCCTCGCCAATGACACTCCCCGAATCAGCGGGCCAACCCGCCTCGCGTGGCCGAACCGCCCCACGGTGGCGGGCACCGAATCACGAGATCAGAGGAAGTTCCGGTGGTTTCCCGTGCAAAGCACGCACGTCCCCGGCGCCGTAGGGACAGACCTGTCCGTCTGCCCTTGGGAGCATCAGGTGGCTTGACCCGTCCGTTCAACCGGGTGCCACGTTATACCGAATCCGGGTGAAAACGTGCCCTATTCGAATTCGTAGGGGCGATCAAGAATCGACCGCCATGACCCTCGGCCTGTTGATCCATGGTCGATTCGTATGATCGCCCGTGACATGCCGGAGGCCCCCAGCATCCGCCAACCCTTCATCCGGACTCCGTATTACAGGCGTCGATGCTTGAGGTGGAGGCCGACGCGACCCAGCGAAGGGAGCTCGCATGCATCGAGGACGCGTAGCGTGAAACGAGCAGTTACTATCCCAGTCGGCACCGGGGCCGGTGCTGGCACGTCGTCCCGAGATGCATGTGCTCACGATGGAGGTCACAGGCATGGGGTCGAATCTCGTCTTCTGCGGCACCTACACCGATCTCAGCCTCCAGGGGGAACCCGGGGCCTCCCGCGACACGCCGGACACCGCCGGTCTGACCGGCTCGGACGGGATCTACGTCTTCGAGCACGACCTTGACTCTGGTGCGCTGCGGCACGTCCAGACGGTGGAGGGAGTCGTGAACCCGTCATTCCTTGCCCTTGACCGCAGCGAACGCTTCCTGTTCGCCGTGAATGAACTGCGCGAGTTCGACGGCCAGGCAACAGGGGCGGTCTCGTCCTTCGCCATCGACCGGAACACCGGCGTTCCTCACCTGGTCAGCCAGGTGCCGAGCGGGGGCACCAATCCCTGCTACCTCTCCGTGTCGCCCTGCGGCCGCTACCTGCTGGTGGCAAACCACGGCGATGCCACGGTCGCCCTGGTGCCGGTCGATGAGCAGGGCCGTCTCTCCCCACCGGTAGACCTGCGCCGGCACGAGCCGACCGATCCCACGGGCCAGCGACCACCCCATGCCCACTTCGTCTCCCCTGGTC
>DASYVY010000169.1:0-1873 GCA_035936535.1 Thermomicrobiales bacterium
GCGGGTTGATCCCACCACCGCTGTATCTGGTGACGCGATCGCTCTGGTCAACGGGGACGTAGAGCTTGTCCCCGCGCTCGTACTCCAGCAGGAGATACTCCCGCTCGATTCCTTGCATCTCCATCCGGACAAGCCCGGAGAACCTGGCTATGCCGTGGTCCACATGGACCACATGCTCGCCTGGACGCAACCCCTGGGCGAACGAACGGCTTTCGAGGGTCGTGCGCTGCCCTGATCGCCTGACCTGTTTGCGAAAGCCGAACAACTCCAGGTCGGTCCAGACTGCCAGCCTGCCCGTCGTCCACCCCCAGCCGCCGGTCAGGTCCGACGGACGTACCTCCACCGTCCCGGCGGGAAGCGGAGCCGCCACGTCGGCGCGCTTGCGTTTGTCCTTTCTCGGATAGACCCCGCGTTCCTCGAGAATGTCGGTCAGGCGTTCAACCTGGTCGGTGGCGATGGAAATCCTCCACCCGCCGCTCAACCGCTCCCGAAGCTCGTCGATCATCGAGGCCATGTTGCCCAGAAAAACCGGAGCGTCACCCACATCGGCAAAGGAAACAACGGCGCCGCGACTGGCGTCGCCCGAACCGACCGCGATGCCTGTTCTCTCCGCAACCGCGGCAAGCGCTCGCTCCGCCGGAATGTAGGGCAGGGGAATGCCAGCCGGCAGTTCCCCCGCTTCCAGGAACGTCCGCTCTAGCTCGACCGCTTGTTGCCCGTACTGGGTCGCGGCCAGCCGTACCGCATCAGGCTGGTCGACAATGATGACCGTATTGGCTGGCAGGTGATCCAGAACCGACGAAACAGCGGAATCCAGGAAGCCGGACAGCAGATCATGAGCGTCCGGGATGGTGCCCGAAGTGGTCTGCTGAATCCGGCGCTCCCAGTCTTCCCGGACCTCATCACGGAGTGGCCCGAGATCGAGCTCGGCCAGGCGAGGCGCAATCTCCGGCAGATGCCAGACCGGCAGTTCAAACGGGGGAAGCAACCGGATCGCGTCCAGGCGATCGATCGATCGCTGCGTGTGAGGGTCGAACCGCCGGATGCTCTCGACATCGTCCCCGAAGAAATCGAGGCGCACGGGGAAATCCTCGCCAGGCGGGAAGATGTCGAGGATGCCGCCTCGCCGGGCGATGACGCCCTGTTCCTGGACCATCGGGCCGGGCTGATAGCCAACCCTGAGCGCCAAGGACGTCAGGTCGTCAACGGAGATCCGGTGTCCGACCCGGATCGACCGGGTGTGACTTTCCAGCTCTTGCGGGCTCACGATCCGCTGCATGAGCCCGTTCACCGGAGTAACCCAAATGCCCTGGTCAGTCGCGGCGCGGCTCATCGCATCAAGCTCGCGGGTGCGCCGGACACTGGCCGAACGATCGACGGGCAACATCTCGTAGGGAAGCGCATCCGGAGCCGACCAGAGATGGGCCGGGTGATCCGCACGGAGGTAGGCCGACAGCGAGGAGCAAAGTTGCTCGGCGCGGTCCTGGCGGGAGGTGACGACCAGAGCCGGCCGGTCGATCGCCCGCAGTGCCGCGCCGAGCACCGCCGGCCGGGCCGACTCGGGAAGATCCGCGGCGACTACGCGCTGACCGCTCTGGACAGTGTTCACGAGGTCCCGCAGCGAGTTTGAAGAAGACAGATGATCGGTGATGTGAGAGAGGCTCAAGGCAAACTCCGGCGCACGTCTGGCGTGTCGCGAACCAGCAAGGCACGCCCAAATGCCGGCGCGGGGGTATTCCCCGCCCGTCCTGCACGTCCCGACATTCTACTACGGCACCCGCCTTGCAAGGGGGGTACGCTATCGAACAGCGCACCGGTGTCCACCGGTGGATGGTAGGATCAGTGCTGGATCGCCAAGCGCAAACCCTGTGAC
>DASYVY010000170.1:0-1740 GCA_035936535.1 Thermomicrobiales bacterium
GACCGAAAGTGATGCGGGCAATGCGATGTACGCGGGATTACGTGCAGGCTCCGTGCCGGGACAACCAGCGGCTCATTCCTTGGTTGCCCCGGTGGCGATGCCGGAGACGATCGCTCGTTGCAACGCCACGAAGAAGAGCACGATCGGAATCGCCACCGGGGTGGAGACGGCCATCATGTCGTTCCATCGGGTGCCGTACTGCCCGGAAAATGTGTTGAGCGCAACGGTGATCGGCTGGATCCGCTCATCGAGATCGAGCGACAGGGCGAACATAAACTCTCCATGAGAAACGAGAACGCGGCGACGGTCACCAACCCCGGCCAGACGAGCGGCAGGATTACCCGGACAAACGCGCGCAGGCGGCTGGCGCCATCGAGCATGGCCGCGCGCTCCAGATCTTCGGGGACCGGCAGGAAGTAGGGGCGAAGCACGATCACCGCGAACGGCAGCGTGATCGACACGTCGGCGAGGATGAGGGCTCCGCGAGTGACCGGTGCAAGTGACCCGCGTGGCTCGGCCCGTGGAGGACCGGTATCCACCGGTCGTGGAGCAAGCGGTCGGATCGGGCAGGGAGGGTATCATGGTAATTCCTGCGCTTTCGCTCTGGACCGGTCTGGCGGCCCGGGCGTTCCGACCGTCCACGGCTCCGCTTTCCGGAACATCAGGGATCATTGCCACATGCAGCTCAGTACCTGTCCGGCATGACGATGTCCGCATCACGCACGATCGTCGCTGGACGCTACGAGGTCGATCTGGGAACCCCGTTGGGAACCGGTGGCATGGCCACGGTGTACCGAGGGAAAGATCTGCGCGCACGGCGTACCGTGGCGATCAAGACCTTGCGCCCGGAGTACCAGTCCGATCCGGCCTCCCGGAGGCGGTTCCGTCAGGAAGCCCGCCTGATGGCATTTGTCTCGCACCCCAATCTGGTCACGGTCTATGACCTGCATGAGGAGGCGTCCGGCTCGTGGGTCGTGATGGAGTACGTCGCTGGCGAGAACCTCAAGCGGCTGATCGAACGGCGCGGGCCCCTCTCCCCCGAGGAGGTGTTGCCCCTGCTCGACCAGATCGCGGGAGCGCTCAGTCACCTTCACAAGCGCAACGTGGTTCACCTTGACATCAAGCCCCAGAACCTGCTGCTGACGCCGAGCGGCAACGTCAAGCTCATCGATTTTGGCCTGGCACAACCGGCCGGACCGCGACAGGAAATGGTTGGAGGAACGGCCTTTGGCACGGTCGCCTATCTCGCGCCGGAGCAAGCGAGCGGCGAGCCGGTCGATGCCGCGACCGATGTCTATGCACTGGGGTGCGTGGTCTACGAGCTGCTGACCGGCCAGCCTCCGTTCCGTGCGCCGGAGGGCGCCGACCACACCCGTCAGTTAATTCGTGCCCATCTCGAACAGCTGCCCATTGCGCCGTCGGTGGTTCGGCCGGAACTTGGTCTGCCCACCTGGGTCGACGACGTGGTGGGGTGGGCCCTCGCGAAGTCGCGGCAGGATCGCTATCACGATGTGGCGACCTTTGCCCGGATGTTCCGGCTGGGGATCGAAGGCGAGACCTTGCCGGATTCCCAGCGAACGAGCGTCTTGCCGCCACCTCCGGGGCAGGCAACGTGGCGCACGCGCCGGATCGCGTTTCGCCCGAAATCAGCACCGACAAACTCGGGACCTGGTTCCGACGAGCATGACGACAACGAGGAAACAGCCGGCTCGTCCTTGCCCCCAATGCGCAGGGCATGGC
>DASYVY010000171.1:0-11001 GCA_035936535.1 Thermomicrobiales bacterium
CCCATGAAGGTTGGCCGGGCAGCATACCGCATCCGGAATCGCATTGCCACGCGATCCACCGTTCGCGTTTCATGAGGAGTCCTCAATGACAGAGCCTGCCACATCAGCAGCGGCATCGGTAGCCACCCAAGGTGCCACCTCGGATGTTCTCACTCGCGACCAGATTGCGGTCGAGCATACGTGGGACCTTACGACCATCTACCCGACGGAGGGGGCTTGGGAAACCGAGTTTGGCCAGTTGCCGGAGTATCTGCAGCGTGCGGTCGCGTTCCGGGGCAAGCTCGGAGAGAGCCCCCGTGTCGCCAGGGAAGGCCTTGAGTCGGTCTTCGCCGTGCAGGAGTTGCTCACCCGGCTGGTGGTCTACGCCAGCCTGAGGCGGGACGAGGACACCACCAACACCGAGGCCAACGGTCGCTACGAGCGGGCGGTCATGGCGTCAATCCAGGCGGGAGAGGCGCTCGCCTTCCTCCAGCCGGAGATCCTCGCCCTGCCAGAGGAGACTCTGCGCGGCCTGATCGATGCCCCCGAGCTGGAAAGCTACCGTCATGTGCTGGAGGATCTCGAGCGGCGCCGCGCCCATGTGCGTTCCGCGGAGGTCGAGGAAGTCCTGGCTCAGATGAGCGACGTGGCGAGAACCGCCTCGGAGGCATTCAATGCGCTGGACAATGCGGATCTCGACTTCGGCACCGTCAAGGACGACGACGGCAGAGAGATCACGCTGACCAAGGCCCGGTACGGCGTTCTCCTGGAGAGCCCGCGGCGTGACGTCCGCAAGGACGCGTTCGAGGCGCTGACGGCGGCCTATCGGAACCATGGACACACGATCGCATCGCTTCACGGGTCCTCGGTGCGCAAGGATGTCGCGTCCGCCCGGGTGCGCGGGTACTCCTCGGCACGGGAAGAAGCGTTGTTCGACGACAACGTGCCCCTTTCGGTGTACGACGGTCTGCTTCAGGTCGTCGCTGAGTCGTCGCATGTGACGGAGCGGTATCTGGCGCTGCGCAAGCGGGTGCTTGGTCTCGACGAACTGCGGCGTTACGACCTGCGGGTGCCGCTCGCGCCCGAGCTGCGAAAGACCTACTCCTACGAGGACGCCGTAGAGGTCGTGCTGAACGGCCTCGGCGCGCTCGGCGACACCTACGTCAGCGATCTCAGGGAGGGATTCGCCTCGCGCTGGGTGGATGTCTACGAGACGAAAGGCAAGCGGTCCGGTGCATACTCCTGGGGAGCCTATGGATCGACCCCTGTGATGCTGATGAACTGGAACGGCACGCTGTCCGACGTGTTCACGCTGGCCCACGAAGCTGGGCACGCGATGCATACGTTCTACGCCTCCAGGGCGCAGCCATTCCACCTCGCCAATTACCCTATCTTCCTCGCGGAGATCGCGTCGACTGTCAACGAAGTCCTGCTTACCTGGCACCTGTTGCAAACCGAGGCGGCTGCCGACCCGATCGGCCGGTTCAGCCTCCTGAACCGTTTTGCGGAAGGTTTCGACGGCACCGTGACGTCCCAGGCCATGTATGCGGAGTTCGAGCACGAAACACACAAGGCGGCCGAAGAGGGCCGTCCGCTCACCCTCGAGTTTCTCAATGAGTCGTTCGGCAACGCGCTGGGCAAATACCTGCCGGGGCTCGTGGTCGACGAGTTGGCGAGTCTGGGCTGGGCACGGGTCCCGCATTTCTACCGGGCGTTCTACGTGTACCAGTACGCAACCGGGCTGTCCTCGGCGATCAATATCGCCCGCGCGGTCCGGGACGAGGGGGAAGCAGCCCGGGCGCGATACCTCGACATGCTCGCCGCCGGTGGGTCGGATTACCCGATGACACTGCTTGCCAGGGCGGGGGTCGATCTCACCACGCCGGATCCGATCCGGATTGCCTTCGAGGAGTTTGACGCGGTGGTAGCCGAGATGGAATCACTCGTCGATCAGGGGGTACTGGAAGGAGCGGCGGGCTCACCCGGGACGGAATGATCGAGCGGCCATCCGGAGAGGTCCCGACCGTGCGACACGACATCGCACAGCGCATCCAGGCGTTCACACCGACCGTGTTTGCGGAGATGAGCGCGCTTTCGGCGCAGCACGGGGCAGTCAATCTGGGCCAGGGATTCCCCGATTTTGCCGGCCCGGCGTTTGTGCGGGAGGCGGCGAATCGGGCGATTGACGCCGGGCACAACCAGTACGCCCATCCGGCCGGGCTGCCGCGCCTGCGCTCCGCGATCGCGGCGGCCTTTTCCTCAAGGACCGGTCTCGACATCGACTTCGACCTGCATGTGACGGTGACTTCCGGCGCCACAGAAGCGATTTTCGACACCATCATGGCGTTGGTCGATCCCGGAGACGAGATCATCTGCTTCGAGCCGTTCTATGACTCGTACCCCGCCTCGGTCACGATGGCTGGCGGGACGATGCGCGTGGTGCGGCTTGAACCGCCGGGCTGGACGTTCCGCATCGACTCACTCCGGGCGGCGGTGACGGAGCGCACCAGGCTTATCCTGCTGAACACCCCGCACAACCCCACCGGCAAGGTTTTCGCGAAGGATGAACTGGAGGGAGTTGCCGAGACAGCTCGGGAACACGACCTGATCGTCATCACGGACGAGGTCTACGATCGCATTACGTTTGACGGAGCCAGGCACATTTCGATCGCGACGCTGCCCGGGATGTGGGAGCGCACCCTGACGATCAATTCGACAGGCAAGACCTTCTCGCTGACCGGCTGGAAGATCGGATATGCCATCGGTCCGGAATGGCTTCAGCATGCCCTCCGTTCGGTCCATCAGTTCGTCACTTTTGCGACGGCGACGCCGTTTCAACACGCGATGGCCGATGGCCTTGAGCAAGCCTCCGAAAATGGGTACTACGAGACGCTGCTTCAGGAATACGATGCCCGCCGGACGGTCCTGGCGACCCATCTGGACGCTGCCGGCCTACCCGCGCTTCCCGTTCAGGGAAGCTACTTCCTGATGACGCCGTTCGACCATCTTGGATTCGAGACAGATGTAGCGGTCTGTCGGTGGCTGATCGAGGACATCGGGGTCACACCCATCCCACCATCGGCGTTCTATATCGATCCGACTACGGCACCGAAGCTGATCCGGTTCTGTTTCGCGAAGGAGCGCGCAACGCTCGACGAGGCGGGACGGCGGTTGGCGGGAACCCTGTCACGGGCTCAGGGGCGTTAGTGGAGCTAGGAGAACTGATGTGCCACGTGAACTCGCCAATGCCGCACGAGCCCCTGGTCAGCTGGGGCGGTGTCACCTTCGATGACAGGTGGCTTCATCCACCGGCGATGTCTCCTAGGCGGTTTTCGGGCGCGCCCGTCCCGGGGCGTCCGACGATGCCTCGGGTGGTGATGGTGGCAACCAGACATGGATACTCGATCCGTGACCGCGCCCCGCGCTTTCCGCCCATAGCCGGCCGCCATGTCGCTCGACGATATTCCGGGAGATGAACAAGCCCAAGCCCAGCCCTGTCATGCTGGACGCGCTGGGGTGGGCGGAGGTGCCGAACAGCTCGAAGATCGTCTGGAGCTCGTCTTCGTGAAGCCCGATGCCGACATCCCGGACGGTGATTCGCACGCCTCCGCCGTCCCGCGTGGCCTCGATCATGATCGGCTTGTCTGGCTCGGAATACTTTGCGGCGTTACTCAGCAAGTTGGACATCACCTGATCGATCTTGGCGACATCGCCCGCGAAGTACCCGTCGGCGGCGGAGGTATTGACGATGATCCGGTGGTCGTAGAGGAGCGCCGAACGGTTGGCAACGGACGCCAGGAATGACACCGTGTGGATGGGCTCGATCCGAAGGGGCATCTCCCGTGACCCGTGTTGCGACATCGCCAGCAGATCATCTGTCAGCGACGACAGACGCGCGACCGAGGCATCCACCGTCCGGATCGCCTGTCTCAGCCGATCCCGCGTGAGTGTCCCCCGGTCGAGGGAACGAAGCAGCAGCTGCGCGTACCCCTTGATGCTGGCCACGGGTGTCCGGAGTTCGTGCGCGGCAGTGGACAGGAATCGCTCGCGGGCGACAAGGGCAGCCTGGGCGTTCCGCATGAGCCGGGAGCTGTCGAGAAAACCGCCGATACGGCGGCCGACGTCCTGCGCCATCGTGAAGTGCGCATGGGTAAAGGCAAAACCGGATTTCACCTGGGACAGGGAGATCGATCCAAATACGTGGTCCGACGCAATGATTGGCACGATCATAGTCGCCTGCCACTCATGCAGTTCAAGCAACCGGCGATACGCGTCACTCGCCGCGATCTCTCCGAGCGTCTGTGCCGAAGACTTCCGAAAGATGGGTGTCCCGGAACGCATGACCGTGGCAACCGCGGATCCTGTGTTCCCCTCGGCTGTCTGCTCGTGCTCGAAATCGCCGATCGCCCGAGCAACGTTCTGGTCAACGCCGGAGGTCGTCAACCAAGAAACGGCATCGTCGTCGCCACGCAGATGGATCGTGCAGTAGTCAGCGAGTCGGGGAACGATGACGCGGGCGACTGCCTTGAGAACGTCCTCCGGCGGGTTGGAGCGTCCCATCAGCTCGCTGGTCTCCACCAGGAGCTGAAGCTGACGGTTCGCTCGTTCCCGTTCCGTGACGTCCTGCTGAAGGCCGACGAAATGCGACAGTGTTCCGTCCGCATCGTGGACCGGTGACACATTCAACTCGTTCCAGAAGGGCGTTCCGTCCCGACGGTAGTTGAGGACCACCTCGGTAAATTGGCGTGATCCGTCGATCGCGGACCGCATGCGGCGAATGGCTTCGGGATCGGTTCCCGGGCCCTGCAGAAAGCGGCAATTTCGGCCGATGGCTTCGCCGGAACCGTACCCGGTCAATCGCTCGAACGCCGGATTCACATCCACGATAGGCGTATCCGGTAACCTGGCGTCGGCGATCAGGACGGACAGGTCAGTCGCGGCCACGGCTCGATCCCGGAGCCAGAGCAGATCGTGCTTGCTGATGGTGGAGAATGTCGTCATGCCAGGGGTTCCCGGAGGGTCTCAGTTCTGGCAACAACGCGATGCCACAGCGAAAGGTCGGCGCAATACCACCCTGACCAGCACCACGGTGCGGTCTCTCACCTCGCACACTACGCACGAGTGGTGCCGTAGCAGGGGCGGACGGCAGTTGCCGGAGCGATTCAGGGATCGGTCTGGTGCCAGGACGGCAAACGGAGTGTGCCGCCTGCGTTAAACCACCCTGCGACAGTGACAGGGCTGAGGCAAGAATACTAGGTGGGGAGGAGTTCTTCATGATCGCGGTGCGGGAACGTGTGGAATCGACTGGAGTAGTTGCAATTGTCCGGTTGGCGGACTATTCCGCTGCCGTGGATGTCGCAAAGGCGCTGCTGCAGGGAGGCATCGGCGTTGTGGAGTTCACGTACACCAACCCGCGGGCGGGACAGGCGATCGAGCGGGTCAAATCGGCCCTTGGGGACGACGTGTTCGCCGGCGCCGGGACCGTGCTGGATTCCGAAACCGCCCGCGCTGCGCTCCTTCAGGGCGCGGATTTCGTGGTCACTCCCACGGTCAGGATGGAAACGATCCAGCTCTGCCGGCGATACAGTGTTGCTACGGTCATCGGTGCGCTGTCACCGACCGAGATCCTGACAGCCTGGGAAGGCGGAGCCACGTTCGTAAAGGTTTTCCCGGCCGGCGCGCTTGGCTCCACCTACCTCAAGGACGTGGCCGGCCCCCTTCCGCATATTCCGCTGATACCGACCGGAGGGGTCAATGTCGACAATGCAGGTGCGTTCATTGCGGCAGGAGCGCGGGCGATCGCCGTCGGTGGCAATTTGGTGGACCGGGACACGGTGGAGCACGCGCGATGGGGAGTGCTCACATCCCGGGCCGAGGCGTTCGTCGCGGCCGTTGCCAGCGCTCGTGCCTGAGATGCGTTTGGGCACCTGTTTGCGGTTCTGTACAATGCCTCAACACAGGCATGTAGACTGGCTGACGTCCTTCCTTGCCTCGCTCGCGACCAGGTGACCCTATGCCCGATCAGGAAATCCGGCTTCCCCTTCTCCAACGGCTCGCCGAACAGGCGATGTCCGACCCCAGCTTTCGGGCCGTTGCCCGGGCGGACCTGGATCGTGCCCTTCGGGAGTATGGGTACGACCTGAACCCTCAGGAGCAGTCGCTCGTCCGCCGCTTTCGGGAGTCCCTGGAGGAAGCGGGCGTGGAGCTCTTTCTCTCGCCTGAACTCGATCTCGACATGAACGGGGAGCTCGATGAAAGCGCCCGGAGCCGCCTCGAGCATTTGCTCCGGAGAGAACAGTGACCCGGACGCGAACCACGGAAGCGATGCATGGCGCGGAATGAGCGCTCAGCGATCGCCATCCGTGCCGAAGAGCCGGTCTCCGGCATCTCCGAGCCCCGGCCGGATAAACCTGTTGGCATCTAGCTCCCTGTCGAGCGAGGCCACGTACGTGGACACATCGGGATGCACGGATGCGACCTGGCGAGCTCCTTCCGGGGCGGCGATGATGCCGACGAACTTAATCCACCGGGCGCCCCAGTCCTTGAGGACTCCGATCGCGTCAACCGCTGACCCACCGGTCGCCAGCATCGGATCAAGCACGATGACGAGGTCATCCGGGCATGTCGCTGGTAGCCGGTTGTAGTAGCTGACGGGACGATGGGTTTCCTCGTCGCGGTACATCCCGAGATGCCAGACTTCAGCATGGGGAAGAACGTCGGCGGCGGCTTCGACCATACCCAGACCGGCGCGGATGATTGGCACCAATCCGATCTGCACATCGACTTTACTCCCGATCGCCTCTTCAAGAGGGGTGCGGAACGTGACCGGTACGACCGGCACGTCCGCTGTGGCTTCGTAGAGCAGAAGGGTGGTCAGCTCGCGGACGAGCTCGCGAAACGTTTTGGTGTCGGTCCGGACATCGGCGAGAAGGGTTTTTTTGTGCCGGATCAACGGGTGATCACTGACGCGCAGGTTAGGGATACCGTGCTCGTCCGCTCCGCGGGTCGTCATCGGATAGGCCCTTCCGGCATCACGACAGGAGCCCGAGCGAGCGCAGCAGTCCGAACCCGCTTTCGGTCGGCCCTTCCGGGTTGTATTCGAGGCTGACCCAACCATCGTATCCCGAGCCGTCGATGACCTCGAACAGTTGCTGGAAGTCGATCTCGCCGGTTCCGGGTTGGTGCCGGCCCGGCACGTCGGCGATCTGGATATGGTGGACGGTGGATCCATGCTCCCGCAGAAAGGCGAAGGGGTCTTCGTCCATGCGGTGCGCGTGATACACATCGAACTGGAGGCCAACATTGTCCCGTTCGACCGCTTCCAGCAGGGAGAGGGCGGACTGAGTGGTCGGCAAGGCAAACCCGGGAACATCGTGGGTGTTCACCGGCTCTACAAGGAGCGTGGTGCCGGTGGCGCGGAGTGCATCGGCGGCGAGGCGGACGTTTGCGATCAGATTGTCCCGCGCGGCATCCGGATCGCTCGTCTTCCCGGCAAGGCAGTTGATTCGCGGAGGACGGAGGGCGGCGGCATACTCGACCGCACGATCCACCCCCTGCTCGAAGTCGTCCTTTCGTGCCGGGTCAGCCGCGATCCCGCGATCACCCTCTGCCCAGTTCCCCGACGGAAGGTTGAACAGGACGAGATCGAGACCGTTTCGTTCGAGCGCGTCCCGCAGGGTCTCGGGATCCTCATCATAGGGAAACAGGAATTCAACCCCGCGGAAGCCGGACGCCGCGGCACGGTCGAAGCGTTCGAGGAACGGATACTCTGTGAACAGCATCGTCAGGTTGGCGGCGAGCTTCGGCATCGGGGTTCTCGTCCTTCCGTTTCACACCTGCTGGGCCGATCGATTCGACAGGCGTCATTCTGCCAGATCATCCCACGATTCGGGAAAGGTCCCCAGGAGCATGGTCTCTGTCCCGGTGCGTACGCCAGTGCTTGAGCTGGCTGGAATTTCCCGGGCGTTCGGCAATATCCAGGCCAATGACGCGATCTCGCTCACGGTCGAACGAGGCGAGATCCTGGGCCTGGTGGGCGAGAACGGCGCGGGGAAGTCGACGCTGCTGTCGATTCTCGCCGGGCTGGAACGGGCGGACGCCGGAACGGTCTCGGTCGAGGGGATACCGGTGAGGCCGGGATCCTCGGCGGCCTCGATCGGACAGGGCATCTCGCTGGTTCATCAACACTTCTCACTCGTGCCGACGTTCACGGTCGCGGAGCAGCTCCGCCTTGCCGGCTGGACGGGGCCGGCCTTGCCGGATGTGCTCGGCACCGGCATCGCTCCCGACGCACGGATCGAGGAGCTTGCACCCGGTCAGCAGCAGCGCGTCGAGCTGGCGAAGGCACTCGTCAGCAAGCCCCGGATCCTCCTGCTCGATGAACCGACATCGATCCTGGCGCCGTCTGAAGTGGATGGGCTGTTCGCAACGCTCCACGGGCTGCGCGAAAGCGGCACGGCAATCGTCTTCGTGACGCACAAGATCCGGGAGGTGCTAGCCCATGCGGACCGGATCGTGGTCCTGAGGCGGGGCCAGGTCAGCGGGGAGGTGCGACGACGCGCGGGCGAATGGCCGCACGACGCTGAGCAGCGGCTTATGGGCGCGATGTTCCCGGCGCCACAGGGGCACCCGGCTCCGGATCCGCCGCCGGCACTGGCGGCGCCCTGGAGCGCGCCAATGCTGATCGGTGCCGGGGTGGGCACCGCCGGCGCGGGAGGCACGCCCGGCCTGCGCGATGTCAATGTCTCAGTCAGGTCCGGGAGGATCCACGCAATCGTCGGCATCGACGGCCAGGGGCAGGGAGCGCTCGCGGATGTCCTGGCCGGGTACCAGCGCGCGAGCGGCAGCATCGAGATCGCCGGCGTGCCGCTGACGGGTCTGGATGCGCCGGCCTTTGCTGAGGCCGGTATCGGGTTCGTCAGCGGTGAGCGGCTGCGCGACGGCGGAGTGGGATCGTTCTCGGTTGCCGGAAACCTGCTCCTCAAGCGGCAACACTCACCCGAGTTCTCGCAGTGGGGCGTGCTCCGGCAGGCCCGGGCAGAGGCGGCAGGGAGACTCGCGATCCGGCAATGGGATATCCAGCCGTCAGATCCCGCCCATCCGTTTGGCGCGCTCTCGGGAGGCAACATGCAGAAGGTCCTCCTGGCGCGGGAGCTTGCCCGCCTCCCTCGACTGCTGATTGCCGTCAATCCGGTTTCCGGGCTGGACGCCCAGACCGCCCAGCATGTCCGCGATCGCCTTCGAGAATTCGTCCGCGCGGAACGGGCAGTCCTGTGGTTCACCAACGATCTGGATGACGCGATGGCGGTTGCCGACACAATCTCCATCATGTTCGAAGGCAAGTTGTCATCGGCAATGCCGGTCCAGGCAGCATCGACACAGGTTCTCAGCAGGATGATGGTCTCCGGATGGTGATCGAAACCCGGAGTGCGGATGTTCTGGAGAACCCGGCGGGCATCAAAGCCTGGCGTTTTCCGGGTTGGGCAGAGGTGGTTGTGGCGGTGCTCGCCGCGACATTGCTCTGCGGGGTGGTCCTGCTGCTGACGGGGCACGATCCGGTGACCGCCTACGCGGAGCTTATTCGGCGGATCATGCTGCGGCCTTCGGGCTTCGCCGAGAGCGTCACTAATGCGATCCCGATCCTGATTACCGCTGCCGCCGTCCTCCTCGCTTCCCGGGCCGGGCTGTGGAACATCGGGATCGACGGCCAGGTTCTCGCCGGGGCGTTTGCGGCAGCGGTTCTGGCCCCTTTGCTCGATGGGGCGGGAGCCGGCCCAATGTGGCTCGGGGCAGCCTTTGGTGGGCTGGTCACGGGAGGGCTCTGGGCCACGATCCCGGCGCTGCTCCGTGCCCGCTTCGATCTCAACGAGATCGTTTCCAGCATCATGCTGAACTATGTCGCCCTCTCGTTGACCGCCTGGCTCGTCAAGGGTCCGGTTCGCGATGAGTCGCTGGTCGCGCCGCAGACACCACTCATCCCGCGTGAGTTCCGCCTCCCGGAGCTTGGGGGAACGAGCATTCACGCCGGTGCGCTGGTCGCGGCCGCGATCGTTCTCGCGTTGAGGTTCGGCCTTGCACGCACGGTGCTCGGCTTCGAGCTGCGGGCAGTCGGGGAGAATCCCCGGGCGGCATGGCGGGCGCTGATCCCCGTGCGACGGGTATGGGCGGGAGCGTTCATCGCCAGCGGAGCGGTAGCGGCGCTGGCAGGGGTCAATGACATCCTCGCCACGAAGGGCACCTTCCAGGCGGAGTGGAACCCGGAGTACGGGTTAAGCGGATTCGTGGTGGTATTCCTGGCACGCCGTTCGATGTGGGGTATCGTCCCAGCGTCGCTCTTTGTCGGAGCGCTGGCCTACGGTGCCGACGTGATGCCCCGCGCGGCCGGTATCCCACCATCGTTCTTCGCGCTGTTCGAGGGGTTGCTGCTGGCGTTCCTGGCCGTGCCGGAGCTATTCCGTGCGGGAATAGTCTCCCGGCTCCGGTCGACGGGTGAGCGGCGTTGAGCACCGAAGCGATCCTGACGGTGTTGCTGGCGTCAACAGTCCTCAGCGCGACCCCGCTAATGCTGGCGGCCGTCGGAGAATCGCTAGGGGAACAGTCGGGAGTGCTCAACCTCGGGGTGGAGGGATCGCTGTCGCTGTCCGGGTTCGTCGGGTTCTGGGCGGCGCTGCGGTTCGACAACGCGATTGCCGGATTGGTGGCGGGGGCGCTAACCGGGCTTGTGCTTGGCACCACTTTCGGGGCTCTCTCGGCGTATGGCCGGGCGAATCAGGTGGTGTTGGGTCTGGGCCTGACGTTGGCTGGTACCGGGGCGAGCGGGTTTCTGTTCCGGGAAGCGTTCGGATCCGATCAGCCACTCCTGGCAAACGTGCCCGGGCATCCACTCGAGGGATTCGTTGACTGGCTGCCGGTGATCGGCCCGGCGATCGCCGGGCAGCGGTGGCCCGTGTTCGTTGCCTGGGCCGCGGCCGTTGCCGTCACCCTGTGGTTCCGCCGATCCAGGACCGGTCTGCAGATCCGGGC
>DASYVY010000172.1:0-5430 GCA_035936535.1 Thermomicrobiales bacterium
GGGCAGGCCCGCGGCCCGTTCGGGTGCGGGGGCACGTCCGTATGAACGGTCGCGGAGAGCATGGCACCGGATCACCGGCCACGCAAGGGCACCGACTGGAGGACGGGAGCGGTTACTCCACCAGGTGGATGAGCGTTACCTCCGGGGGACAGTTGAAACGGACCGGTGGACGATACATCCCCACACCGTTGGACACGTACAGGATCATCTCGCCGATCTGATAACGTCCCTGAACGAAGCGGCGGCCGAGGACCGGTGCGGAGAGCTCGCCGAGAAACGGGAGTCGAACCTGCCCGCCATGCGAGTGACCGGACAGCTGGAGGTGAGGCGCATACCGGGCGGCGTCCTCGGCAAGGTCCGGTTCATGCCAGAGCAGGATCGTCATGGCGCCCGGCGGGATCTGGCTGAACGTGGCATCGAGATCCGGCTTGCCGAGAATCGCGTCGTCGAGACCGGCAATCCAGAGTTGGCCGCCCGAGAGCGTCACGCATGCCGCATCATTGCTCAGCATCCGAACGCCTTCCGCTTCCAGTGGGCCCACGATCCGGTGGCGGATGTTCGACAGATCGTGATTGCCGAGGATCCCCCAGCTTCCGTCCCGTGCGGTTCGGGCGATGGCGCCAATCACCGGTGCCACATGCTCCATGTAGCGCGGTGACTCCGAGATGTAATCACCGCCGAACAGGATGATGTCCGGCTTCACCCGCTCCAGCATGGAAACGACCGGCGCGATGTGATCCCTGGTGAAGTGCGGACCGATGTGCGTGTCGGTCACGAACGCGATCGTGGTTCCCGCGAGAGCTCGATGATCACGCGGCAGCTCAACGACGACGTGCGCGAGCCGGAAGCGGAAGGGCAACACGAAACGCGACGCGGCGGCGATGACGATCCCGGTCAGGACGCCGAGCCCCGAAAGGAACAGCAGCAGGCGGCGGATCCCATATCGGTCGATCATGATGCGAACACCGTGGCGACCAGCAGGCCCAGGCTGACGAGAACACCGAACTGCAGGTGGAGACCTGCTGCCCGGCGGACGATCATGTTGAGCGCCGCCGGATCCGACTCCCCACGGATTTGCCGCGTCAGCGTGATCGCCCGGGGAATGGCGAGTCCGACGATCAGGAGCGGCAGCCAGCCTGGTTGGATTGCGATCATGGCCACCGCGCAGAGAAAGGGAGCCGCGACGAGGAAACCGAACTCGATCGTCGCGGCCCGGCGTCCGAGCAGGTTTGCGAGGGTTCGCTTGCGCTGTCTCTGGTCAGTTTCGATGTCGCGGACGTTGTTCGCGTGGAGAAACCCAGCGGAAAGCAGACCAAGCGCCGTCGCCAGAAGAATGGCTCCCCATGTCACCGTCCCCGTATGGACATAAAACGTGCCGGTCACCATGCCGATCCCCATCGCGAAGAAGACAGTCACCTCGCCGAGCGCATAGTAGGCCAGCGGAAACGGCCCGGCGGTGTAGAAGAAGGCCGCGGCAGCACTTGCCAGAGCCAGCCAGAAGATGGGCATGCCGACATCGGCGATGATCGGCAGCGCGCAGGCAAGCGCTGCGCTGAAACAGACGGCGATGCCCATCCGGAGCTCGGCATGTGTCAGGGCGCCCGCCTGCAGCACGCCGCTCTGGCCGAGTGTCGCATCGCTATCGACTCCGCGCACTTCGTCGAAGTAGTCGTTGGTGAGATTGCACGCCGCATGGGTCAGCACGGAGGCCATGAGCATGAGGACAAAGTATGCCCAGCGCACCTGGCCCTCGGAGTAGGCGAGCATCGTGGCGGCGATCACAGGGATTGTCGACGTCGTGAACGACCGGAACCGAACCGCCCGAAGCCAGGTGGTGACCGACGAGACGCGCGTATCCGATTGCCGCCACGGCATCGCGAGGCGCTCCAACGCGCCCAGCGACGCCGTCAGGGCGAGTCCGAGGAATCCCGTCAGCATGAGGCCAACGAACATCTGCCGGATCCGCAGCGTCTGGTAGCTGCTCCAGATCATCGCACCAAGACCGCGGTCCGCGTTGACGAACTCGGTCCCGACGACGACGACCAGCGCAAAGCCGAGGGCGAGTCGCAGGCCGGTGAAGATCGACGGCATCGCGCCCGGCAGGGCGACGGTCAGGAACAGCGCTCGCCGATCGGCGCCCAGGTTCCGGGCGACGTCCTTGAACGAACGGTCGAGCTCCAGCACTCCGCTCATCGTGCTGAGCGCGACGAGAAAGAAGATCGAGAGGGCGACGGTGATCAGCTTGGACGCTTCGCCGGTGCCGAACGCGATGATCATCAGTGGCAGCACCGCGATCTTCGGGATCGCATAGATCACCGTGGCGAGCGGCATGAAGAACACCCGGACGGGCCAGAACAGACCCATCGCGAGGCCCAGCGCGATGCCGGGAACGGCACCGATCAGGAAGCCCACCAGGATCCGGAAGACCGTAATCCGCACATCACCGAGCAGGTCATCCTCCCGGACCATCGTCCCCGCCGTGTCCCAGAGCGAGCTGGGAGCCGGCCAGAAGCGGGAGTCGATCCGGCCGAATCGGGATAACAGCTCCCAGATGCCGACAATCAGGACCGGTCCCGCGATCGTCAGCAACAATTCAAGAACGCGCCGGTTGCGGAAGGGGTCCCTGTCGCCCGGCTGGATGGGCGGAGTGCCGCTCATGAGGCGATCTCCCGCTCCTGGACAAGCCGGGCACGGGCGACCTCTTCGCGCAGCAACTCCCACGTCTGTGAAAACAACGACCCGAAGTCGGCGTTGGAGCGCACGTCGGTGGTCAGGCGAGGCCGGGGAAATGGCACGTCGAGGATCGCCCGGATCGAACCCGGTTGGGCCGTCATGACGACGATCCGGTCGCCAAGCGTGATCGCTTCATCGATCGAATGGGTGATGAACAGTACCGTCTTGCCGGTCCGGTCCCAGATGCGGAGGAGCTCTTCCTGGAGCAGGTAGCGCGTCTGCTCGTCGAGTGCGCCGAACGGCTCGTCCATCAGGAGCAGATCGGGATCGACAGCCAAGGCCCGACCGATCGCCACCCGCTGCCGCATCCCCTCCGAGATCTGGGGCGGATACGTTTTGGCGAACCGCGACATGCCAAGCGTCGCCAGCAGGCTGCCGACACGGTCCTTGCGCTCCACCTCCGCCACGTTCGCCAGACGCAGCCCATACCCAATGTTGTCCTCGACGGTGAGCCAGGGAAACAGGCTTCTGCCCTGAAAGACGACCGCGTTGGTCGGCGTGGCGCCGGAAGGTGAGGTGATGTCCAGCCGCCCGCTCGTCGGGGTCTCCAGTCCCGCAACCATCCGCAGAAAGGTCGATTTGCCGCATCCCGAAGGCCCGACCAGCACGCAGAACTCGCCCGCCGGGATGGTCAGCGTCACGTGCCGGACGGCCTCGATCACGCCGCTCGGCGTGAAGAAGCGTCGGCCGAGGTCGGTTGCCTCGATAGTGGCGCCCGCCATGAGAGGAGAATTGGTGATCCGGGATTCGGCCATCGTCAACTTTCAGCGTTCGTTACTGCCCGAGCAGGGCGTTTGCCTCATCGACGTACCGCGTGTCGATCAGCGTCGTGGGGTCGAGGTCCTCGGCATAGTCCAACTGGTCCCGCTCCCGGAAAAAGCGCTGGAGCAGCGCGAGGCTATCGACGCTGATCGTGCCATCGGTCGAGTAGACAGGCTTGACGGATTGGGCGATCAGTTCGGGCGGGACATCGGTGTATTTCTGGATGATCGCCAGATGCAGCGGATCGTTGAAATTCGTCGTCAGGTCCCGGGCGGCCCGAAGGTAGCCGGCAACAAACGCCGAGGCCGCGTCCGGGTTGGACTCCAGCCAGGACTCGTTGCCGAAGATCATGGTCGGCTGGATGTTCTGGACAGGGAAATCCGGCAGCAGGCGGACCGCGAGACCCTCCTGCTCGGCACGCGTGGCTAGCGGCTCGCCGACCATCGCGGCGTCCAGGGCACCGGACTCGAGGGCGACGATCGCATCGGGGAAGCTCAGGAACTGTAGGTCGATGTCCGAAATGGAGAGTCCGGCGGTTCTGAGCGCGGCATCGAGCCAGAACTCCGTCGCGCCCGGAGCGTTGACCGAAACGCGCTTGCCCGCCAAGTCAGCGACGCTGGAGATCGAGCCATCCTGGCAAGCATTGGTCGAGATCATGAGCGGTGTCGCGACCGGTGAGCCTTCGGCATGCCCCGGAGCGATGATCTTCACGCCGAGGTCCTGGCTCGCCGCGTTCCAGAACGCTGGCCCTGTGCCACTGATGCCCAGATCGAGACCACCGGTGGCGGTCTGCAGGACGATATCGGAACCGCCCGGGAACTGCTCCAGCACCACATCCAGACCTAGCTCGGCGAAGTATCCCTTTTCATAAGCGACGAAGACCGGCGCGAAGATCGACACGGGGATGTACCCCATGGTGACCTGGACCGCTCCATCCGGCACTGCGACAGGCAGGATCTCGGGGATGGGGCCGATCTCGGCGACGGGGGACGAGCTGGGATCAGGTTGGCAGGCAGCCGGCGTGCCCTGGGCAACGCCGGTGCGCAGCGACATGCCGCTCGTGATCAGCACGAGCGCCGCAAGCAGAGCAACCGCCCGGAAGGAGGATCGGAACACGGCTCGTCGTTGAGTTCGTGAAGTCATTGGGTGCCTCGGATCGAAATGACGATCGTCCATAGTTTCCCGCCTCGAACACGCTGTCGCTCTTGTGGGCTGGGATGCCCACGGATTCCCGTCCAGTATACGTCTGACCGATGAAGATTGTGAAGAATATCACGGAATGAGGACACGTTGTCGATGCGGCTCAGGATTGCCACCGTCAAGGACCGGTGCTTCTGAGGGACGACAGTGCTTGCGAGACGCAAGATCGCTGTGGGAAACCCTATGGGCGTTGGTCACCTTCTGCGGTGCTGGTGCGTCTAATGAATGAGTAGTGCGTAGACATCCATGGACCACAGGAGACAACGATGAGCACGCCGCGGATGATCGAGTTCGAGACCACGTCGGAGAAGGGTGCCGGCCGGGTCAATGAAGCACCGGGTTCGGCTTTCGGGATTCTGGCCAGGGAGGCACCGGACGGCGTGTGCTTGACGTACTGGCGCGACCAGGGCCGCCGCCGGTTCCCGGCGCTGATCGAGTTGACCGATGACGGTTCCAACCCGCTGATGGACATCGAGGCCACGCGAGACCTGCCTCGGGTCACCGGGGAGTGCGTCGAAGGGGGATATCCCAGCCTTGAGGTCGCAGAAAAGGTCGGCAGTTACGGTCTTGTGTCGTGACGATCGGGCACGGACGACCTCCTTGGCGAGACCACTTCCTTGAGGAGAACAATGCGGACCAGGTTACTGTCTTCCGCCGCGAATACTCGCACTTGCTCGCGGTGGCATTCCGCATCCTCGGGTCGGATGCAGACGCCCAGGACGTCGTACAGGAGGC
>DASYVY010000173.1:0-7657 GCA_035936535.1 Thermomicrobiales bacterium
TCCGCCGACGGACGACGCGGCTTCATCGAGCTGATCGGCCGACGTCAACGCTGCGCTTACGACACCGTGGAGCAATGGGGTCGGGCCGGGACGCCTGGATTCGATCGGCTGTACCAGCAACGACTCCACAGCGGCGCACTCGACGACCTGGCCTGGCTCGACCGGCATCGCGAGCACCTCTGTCGAGCGGCGGGAGCGTAAGTCCACACCTGGCTTGTCCACGCTCACCCCCGGTGATACCGTGCTGGCAGCTCGCACATGGACATGCAGCACGTGCTCCACGGGAAGGGCTGTCTCCAGTGAGGATCACTGCCGTCAAGAGGTTTCCGGTCAAGGTCGACCATCGCAATCAGTTCGTGGTCAAGATAGAAACTGACGAAGGCGTGTTCGGCGTGGGCGAAGGAGGGATATCCGGCCGCGAGCTCGCGATGCAGGGCATGCTGGATCACTTTGCCCCGGTCCTGATCGGCCAGGATCCCCGGCGCATCGAGCACATCTGGCAGATGCTCTACCGGGGCGCCTACTTCGAAGGCGGCAAGATCACGGCGGCGGTTGTCTCCGCCGTCGACATAGCGCTCTGGGACATCCTCGGCAAGTGGCTGAACGTGCCGGTCTGGCAATTGCTCGGTGGTGCCTGCCGGGACACGATTCCCTGCTTCGCGACGCCGGGCGCGCTCAGCGGACCGGACATCGTCGACAAGGCGATCGCCCACGTCGATGCTGGATGGAGGGTCCTGCGCTTCACGCCCGGAATGCTGAATCTGGACTGGACCGGGACCGACGGCTCCATCTACGATCCGTACGCTTCGATCGACGCGGCGGTCGATTTACTCGGGCAACTGCGGTCACGGCTCGGGCCGGAGATCCTGCTGTCGATCGACTTTCATCACCGGCTCAGCCCCGCGGAGGCGGCGTTGTTCTGCCGGCAGGTCGAGCCTCTGCATCTCCATTTCGTGGAAGAGCCGATCCGGTGCGAGAATCCTGACGCCTATGCGCAGTTGCGCACCATGACCTCGATCCCCTTCGCGATCGGGGAGGAGTTCTCGAGCAAATGGGCGTTCGCTCCCTACGTCGAGCGCGGCTTGCTCAACTTCGCGAGGCTGGACGTCTGCAACGCGGGAGGGCTCAGCGAGTGCCGCAAAATCGCCGGCTGGTGCGAGGCGCACTACATCGACCTGATGCCGCACAATCCGCTAGGCCCCATCTCGACAGCCGCCTGCGTCCATCTCGCCGCGGCCACGTCCAACTTTGCTTACCTCGAATACTTTCCCGGGCATGACCAGGACCGACCGAGGGATCTTTTCCCTGTCGCTCTGGAAACCTCGGACGGCTGCTTCCCGCTCCCCACCGCCCCCGGTTTGGGAGTGGAGTTCAACGAGGACGCCGTCGAGCACCATCCCTTTGAGATGTGGGCTCCACCCCGCTGGCAGCGGCCGGATGGCAGCTACACGAACTGGTAGAGCTCCCTCGTTGCAGGAGTTGATTCTCGGTGTCTCCAAGGGATATGTAGTGGCGAAGATGGGCAAGAACCCGTGTTCCGGAGGACGGTCTCGCTCTTACGCCATTGTCGGCTTCCCACACCCTCCGCGTCGGGCTACGGGCGAACGACCGTGCCGTCGCGCAGTCGAATGTCCGGCCATGCGCCGTTGAACGGATGCGGCGGGAATGGATACGACGCCGCAAGGTCCTCGTCGAGATCGATTCCGAGCCCAGGCCTGTCGTTCGACCACATGGAGCCGTCGCGAATCTCGGGGCATCCTGGAAACACCTCCCTCGTCCGCTCCCCGAACTGGTGAACTTCCTGAATTCCAAAGTTCGGCGACGACAAATCGAGCTGCAGATTGGCGGCGTGCCCGACCGGCGACACGTCGCCCGGACCGTGCCAGGCGGTTCGAACGTTGAAGAACTCGCAGAACGCTCCAAGCTTGCGGGCTGGAGTCAGGCCCCCGATATCCGAGATGTGCACGCGAATGAAGTCGATCAGCCGGTCCCTGATCAGCGGCACATATTCCGCCTCGTTGACGTAGAGCTCGCCCATGGCGATCGGGATTGCCGAATGCTGCCGAAGCATCGGGAAGTACCCATTATCTTCCGGGGCGAACGGATCCTCGAGGAAGAACAACCGGTACGGCTCCAGGTCCTTCGCCAGGCGGATCGCGGCAAGCGGATGCACTCGTTCATGGATGTCGTGCAACAGCTCGATCTCGTCTCCCAGCTCCCGGCGCATGGCGTCGAAAAGCCGTGGCACGATCCGGCAATAGGCCGCGGGGTTCCAGCGGGCATCCTCCGTCTCAAGATGGATGGCATACCGCTGGCCCTCCTGCGGACCCGCCGCGGAGCGGGCGCCATAGGTCGCGCTGCCCGGCACCGCGACCTGGCAACGGACATGCCGGAAGCCCTCCGCCATCAGTGCCCGGGCGTTGTCGGCGACCTCCTCGAAACTGGATCCACTGGCATGGGCATACAGAGCGGCGGAGTCCCGGCATTTACCACCGAACAATTGATACACCGGCAGATTGGCGATCTTGCCCTTGATATCCCACAGCGCCATGTCGATGCCGCTCAAGGCGTTGTTGAGCACGGGGCCGCTTCGCCAGTAGGAACTGACGTACGAGGCCTGCCAGATGTCCTGGATATCCTGCACCGACCGGCCCAGCACGAACGGCCGCAGGTACTCCTCGATGGCCGTCTTGACTGCCAGCGGGCGCTGCGTGAACGTCGCACAACCCAAGCCGTACAGGCCGGGCTCGGTGGTCTCCACCTTGACGACGACCAGCCGGATCCCGTCCGGCGCGGTGCAGAACACGCGCACATCGCGAATCCGGATCGCGTTGTCTGCCCCGAAGGCGTCCCAGGCAGGCGGGATCGCCGGCATTAACAGCGTGTCGTTCACTTCGGTCACGAGCGATGTCCTCCTGTTCGTCCAGTCCTGCGTTCAAGCTGGCCTAGTGGGAAGGGCGCCACGGGCTATCGCCCCTGCCACATCAGGCGGAATCCTGCGGCGTATCGCCGACTGGCGACCCCGCCCGGTACAGCGTGGCGAACCATTGCTGCGCGTCAAACGGATCGACGCCCTTGCCAGGCTCGATCGGCTCGTACGAGCCGTCGGGCTGAAGTGACCTGGCGTTCACGGTGTCCCGGAGATAGGCGTCCAGCACGACATCACGCAGGTGGGTACGGAGTTGCGGCGATTCGATGGGACACACCACCTCGACGCGCCGGTCGAAGTTCCTCTCCATGACATCGGCGCTTCCGATGTACATCCGGGGATCTCCGCCGTTGTGGAAATAGTAGACCCGGCTGTGTTCCAGGAAGCGCCCGACCAGACTGACCACACGGATCGTCTCGCTGAGTCCCGGCACTCCGGGCCTCAGGCAACAGATGCCACGGATGATGAGGTCGATCTTGACTCCTGCCTGGGATGCGGTGTACAGGGCCCGGATGACCTCCCGGTCGACGAGGCTGTTCATCTTGAGGATCAGGTGACCGGTGCTAGTCTCCTGGTGAATGCGCGTCTCCTCGAGGATCGCTTCGATGAACCGCTCTCGCATGTTGGTCGGCGCGACCCAGAGCGTCCCGTATTCCACCTGCTGGGCGTACCCGGTAAGCACGTTAAATAGCTGGGATACATCGCTGGCAATGTCTTCGCGGGAGGTCAGCAGGCCGATATCCTCGTAGACCCTGGCGGTGTTGGCGTTGTAGTTGCCGGTAGCCACGTGCACGTACCGCTTCAGGCCATCCGGCTCGCGGCGCACCACGAGGGTCAGCTTGCAATGTGTCTTGAGCCCAGGCAGTCCATAGGCTACATGAACGCCTGCCTTTTCGAGCGTCTGCGCCCATGAGATGTTGTTCTCTTCATCGAACCGTGCCTTGAGCTCGACGAGCACGGCGACCTGTGTGTCATCATCGCGCGCGTTGGTCAGCGCCGGGATCAGTGGAGAGTCCTTGCCCAGCCGATAGAGCGTCTGCTTGATCGCCACCACGTCAGGATCGGTGGATGCGGCGCGGATGAAGTCGACGACCGTGTTGAATGACTGATACGGGAGGTGGATCAGCACATCCTGCTGCTGCAGCAACGCGAACACATCGACATCGTCCGAGTCCGCCATACGTGGAACCGGCGCCGTTGCCGGAAACAGCGGTGACTGGTTAAGGACCGGATCCTTGAGGTCGGGACGCTCGACCCGCATCAGCTCGGCCAGATCTTCCAGCGCCAATGGTCCATCAATGACGTACAGGTCCTGCTTCACTGCGTGTACCTGTTCCAGCAGCCAGTCGCGCACGCCCTTGGACATGGTGCTGTCGATATCGATGCGGACGACATTCCCGAAGGGTCTCTGGGAAAGCGTCTCGCGCATCATCTCCAGCATGTTGGCGTTATCGTCGTCGTCCTCGTCCGGTTCGACGTCCGAGTCGCGGATAAGGTGGAACGGATACGCTGCCACCACCGTGCTGCCCGGAAACAACGTACCGAGGTTCGCGGCGATGAGCTGCTCGATCCAGGTGAACCGCAGCGGTGCATTCCCCGGCGGAGATGCAGGTGCGACCAGCACACGCCCGGTCTTGCCCTCCGGCGGGCTGGACGGAACAGGGATGAGTCGGGGGATCAGAGCAGGCACCTTGACGCGGGCAAAGCGAGCGTTCGACCCGCTCTGGAGCACCACGATCAGATTCAGGCTGTCGTTCGAGATGTGCGGAAAGCGACGGCCACGATCGACCGCCTGGGGAGTCAGGACGGGGAAGATCTCGCGCGCAAACACTCCATCCAGCGCTGCCTTCTCCTTGCGGCTGAGCGCGTCATACGGCACGATCTGGACCTTCTGATCATGCAGCGCGGGAATCAGGTCCCTGGTTACGCGAGCGCTATGCTCATCGAGCAACTCCTGTGTGACCTGGTGAATGGCGTTGAGTTGCTGGTAGGGAGTTCTGCCATCGTGCAGGACGTCGGTCATGCCCGCGACGACCTTGCGCTTCACACCAGCCACGCGGATCATGAAGAATTCGTCGAGATTGGCCGCGAAAATTGCCGCGAACTTCAGGCGCTCCAGCAAGGGTGTCGTCTCCTCGGCGACTTCCTGAAGGACGCGGCGATTGAATTCCAGCCAGCTCAATTCGCGATTGATATAGAGATTTGGGGTCAGCGTTACAAGCTCGGATTGAGGGCCAGGCATTGGAGCGGTATCGACCTCGCGTTCCCTGGACGCCTTGCTCCGCCCCCGCTCTGCTTTCGTCATTGGAGAATCTCCGAATTGATCCAGCGAGGCTAGACCCGGCCCAGGGGCATGACGCCCGATTGCCACGACCGCGACACGCGTCGCCCTGGGCAGGTAGGATGAGTGTACGTGAGAACCTCGCCCGGGCAAGTCGACATGCGGACTTGAAAAGATGTCCGGTAATCCTGTTGCCGCTACACGACAACGCAGGCCATTCTGACCAATGGCTGCGATCAGGGGAAGACGCCGATGCCACGATTACCACTGACCAAGATCGTCGCTACCGTTGGGCCCGCAACGGAGGACGACGCGTCGCTCTCCCGGTTGATGAGTGCGGGCGTCAGCATGTTCCGGCTGAACTTCTCGCATGGAGAGCAGGCACGTCACGAAGAGGTGTACAGGCGGATCCGGCGCATCTCGGCCAGCAGCCAACGACCGATTGCGATCCTCCAGGATCTCCAGGGCCCGAAGCTCCGGGTCGGCGACCTCAGGGACGGGCAACCGGTAGAATTGCAGGCGGGGGACCAGCTCACGATCTGCACGCGGGAGGTTGCCGGCACCGCCGACAGGGTCAGCACCTCGTACCAGGACCTCGGGAAGGATGTCCACCAGGGCGATACGATCCTGATCGACGACGGGGCGATCGAGCTCTCCGTCAACGAGGTCACCAGGGATGGAGAAGTCGGGGACGAGATCCGCACGACGATCGTCCACGGGGGAACGCTCAAGCCCCAGAAGGGAATCAACCTGCCTGGTACCGAGGTCAGTGCGCCCGCGCTGACCGGGAAGGATCTGTCGGATCTCGCCTTTGGCGTGGCGCTCGGCGTCGACGCGGTCGCCCTGAGCTTCGTGCGGTCGCCTGAGGATGTTCTCGATGCCAAGCGCCGGATCACTGAGCTGGGAGGAACGCAGCCGGTCATCGCCAAGATCGAGAAGCCGCAGGCGGTCCAGCGGCTCGCGGCGATCGTGGAGGCCAGCGATGGGGTGATGGTCGCCCGCGGCGATCTGGGAGTGGAGATCAGCCCCGAAGCGGTACCGCTGATCCAGAAACGGCTGATCCGGCTCGCGAACCATGCGGGCAAGCCCGTGATCACGGCGACCCAGATGCTGGAGAGCATGATCGAAGAGCCGCGTCCCACCCGTGCCGAAGCAAGTGACGTGGCGAACGCGATTCTTGATGGCACCGACGCCGTGATGCTTTCCGGTGAGACTGCCGTCGGAGCGTGGCCGATCCGCGCGGTGGAAGTGATGGCGCGGATCGCGTCCACGATCGAGGAAGACCCATCCTGGGATGCGGCGATGCGAGTGATAGCCCCTGGGATCGCTGTCGGCGCAGAGCGTGCCACCCAGGCGGTCGCCCATGCCGCCCAAACGCTCGCCAGTGACCTGGACACCGCGGTGATCGCGGTGCTGACCGCTTCGGGACGCACCGCCATGCGCATATCGCAGCAGCGCCCTGGAGTGCCGATCGTCGCTTTCACCGATGACGCGACCGTGGCGTCCCGCCTGAGCTTCTGGCACGGAACCACGCCCCTGTTGGGCGATCTGGAGACAACCACGGATGCGCTGATCCGGCAGGTCAATGACGGGGTGAAACGGCTTGGCCTGGCTGCTCCTGGCGACAACATCGTGATCGTCGGTGCTGTGCCTCGGGCTGGCGATGAGCGATCGGTCTTTCTTGAGGTCCACCGCATGCGCTGATGCGTTGACCCGGTTAAACAAAAGCCCCGGGCATGGCCTCCACCATGCCCGGGGCTTTTGTTCTGTGTGTCGATCTGCGTCCCGCGGCGGCGGCTCGGCCGATCGCTAATCCTGATCCGGTGGACTTCTCCGGATGATGACACGATCGGTGTCACGCGAGGCCGTCTCGGGGCGCTCCTGATCGGCCCCATTGGACGCGATCACGGGAGACGCGGTGGTCTTGTATCGTTGGGTCATGCCCGCCTCGGGATCTTCCGGCACTGCGGGCCCGAAGATGTCGATGACGTCTGGAGCATCCAGCGTCTCACGTTCCAGCAGGGCGTTGACGAGCGCATCCAGCTTGTCGCGATTCGCGGACACGAGCGCGAGCGCCTGCTGGAGTGCGTTCTCGACCATTCCCCGGACAGCGGCATCGAGCCGTTCGGAGGTCGCGTCCGAGAAGGACTTGTCCTGCGTGATCTCCCGGCCGAGGAAGACGTGTTCCTCGCCTGTACCGAGATAGATCGGGCCGACATCCTCGCTCATTCCCCAGAGGCCGACCATCCTGCGTGCCAGGCTGGTCGCCTGCTTGAGGTCGTTTTCCGCGCCGGTCGTGATCTCGCCGTACACGACCATTTCGGCCGCCCGCCCGCCGAGCATCCCCGCGAGGCGTCCGAGCAGATAGGTGCGGCTGTAATTGTGCTTGTCCTCGTCCGGCATCTGGACGGTGACACCGAGCGCGCGACCGCGCGGAACCACGCTGA
>DASYVY010000174.1:0-4806 GCA_035936535.1 Thermomicrobiales bacterium
TCCCGGTCCCGGTCATCTCCGTCGGGCTGGGAGAGCTTCGCGGTCTGGTCGCCCAGGCGATGATGAGCGGCGACCGGACATACATGCAGGAGAATGCGGTCTCGGCGTCCGGCCCGAACGGCGTTCCCGCGTTCGATTCACCGCATCCTGGTGCAGGGCACTGGCGGCCGGGAATGCGCGACGCCGGACTCGTGCTGACGGCCCGCGAGTGCGAGCGCCTGGGCCTGATCGATGGGGTCATTCCGGAACCTGTGCCGGGTGCGCACGCCGATCCCTCCGGCGCGGTCGCGTTGGTGGCCGCCACGGTCCAGCGGGCACTGACCGAGCTGGCGGGGACCGGCCAACGACGCCTCCTCGATACGCGGCACCGGCGTCTGCGAGCCCTCGGGCAATCGACGCCGGAGGGGCTTGCCGCCGTCCGGAGCGAGCTCTGGGAGCTCCAGGAGTGGCAGAGGTCGCTATCGAGGTCAATCGAGGGATGGCGGGATCGGTGGGAGCTTCGGGGGCAACCGTTCCGGCTATCGCTCCATCGCCCTGATCTTGGCGATCTTGCCCAGCGGTTGCGGGCACGGCGCGCGGAATTGCTCGAGCGAGCCGGCCGGGCGGAGACCCCGGAGGAGTAGCAGGCATACGGATCCGGTCGGGGTGTTCGCCCGGCGCTCTGGCGCGGGTGGACGTTGCCTCGTCTGGCTCTGCCAGGAGCAGGCTGATCGGCCACTGATTGGCGCTCTCCATGTATCGCACACGACGGACGCCGCGTATCGCAGGGATGGATCATGAAGCGAATTTCGCTTGTCCAGATTGGGTTCGGGACGGTCGGTGGCGCCCTGATCGAGCAGGTGCTCGACAACACGCAACGCTGGCGTGACCAGTTCGGCATCGATGTGACCTACAGCGCGATCGCCGGTCGCGATGGCGCCGTGGTGGAGCCGAACCGTGACGGGTTGCAGGAACCGGGCCTGCGTGGCGCGGTCGCGCGGCGACGTGCGCGGATGCTGGAAGGGGCGGCCGCGACACCAAACGTGCATGCGTTTGACTCGCTGGAGGATGTCGTCACCCGGATGTGCGATAGCAGACCGGTGATCCTGATCGATGCGGCGGCAGGCGAGGAGACGGCCACGGTCGATGCGCTGGCCCTGGCGAAAGGCGCCGGCGTCGTGCTGTCGAACAAGGCACCCCTCGCGCTTCCCCTGGAGGACCACCGGGGCAGCACCCTTTGGGAGCAGGCGGGGCCGCACGGCCGCCTCCGGTATGAGGCGACCTGCGGCGCGGGGCTCCCGGTCATCTCAACGCTCCGGTCCCTGATCGACACCGGTGACGAGACGCTGGAGATTTCGGGCGCGCTCTCGGGGACGTTCGGCGCGATCTTCTCCAGCGTGGCATCCGGTGAGCCATTCTCGCGGGCGGTCCGGACGGCTCGCGACGGAGGCTATACCGAACCCGACCCGAGAGATGACCTGAGCGGCCTGGATGTGGCACGGAAGGGGTTGATCCTGGCCAGGACCCCCGGCCAGCGGGTGAACCTCGCCGATATCTCGATTCATTCCCTTGTGCCGGATCACCTTGCGCATGGGTCAGTCGACGAGTTCCTGGACCGGCTGGACACGATGGACAGCGATATCCGCCATCGCGCCGACGAGGCCTCCGCGATGGGGACATCGCTCAAGTACATCGTTCGCTGGACTACGGCTGGGGGCGTCTCCGCCGGGCTCCGTCAGGTGCCACGGGAAACCGTGCTTGGCGCCCTGCAGGGGCCTGAGAACGTCGTCTCCTTCCGGAGCGTGCGGTACGACCGGTACCCCTGCGTTGTTTCCGGACCGGGTGCCGGCGCGGCGGTCACGGCCGCCGGGATGGCGTCGGATCTGCTGGCACTCGCCCGGCACCTTGCTGACTAGCGAGGCCAGGGGGACCGGCGGATGCCAGTAGATCCGCCCGGTAGCGGGCGATGTTCTCGATCAGCCAGAGGTTGTCGCTGGTGAACCCGTCGATGTTGAGTTGGTGGAGCCGGCGGGCGTCGGTGATGGAGTTGATCGGCCAGGTCACGATTGTCGTGCCCAGATCCTTGAGCCGTCCGGCGATGTCGGGTGTCAGATAGCGACAGTGGATCGAAACGGCCGGGCAGGTCATCCGGCCAAGGCGCTCCCAGATGGCGGCAAGTTCGTCATCCGATCCGACGGAATAGAAGGTCATGACACCGGGGTGGTCGACCACGGGGTCCAGTTGGCGCCAGTTCCTGCCGCAAAGGATCAGGGCGCGGTCCGGTTGCGCACTGGCGACAGCATCAACCACCAGTCTCCCCAGATCCGGATGCTCTCCCTTGAGATCGAGGAACAGCCGTGCCTCGATCGGAAGAGCCTGGAGCAGATCATCCAAAACCAGGCGCTTGTGCCATCCAGGCTCCAGCGTCCAGCGATCCCATAGCAACGGCAGGGGACCCATGGTCTTGACGTGACGCAGCTCCAGGCGCCCGCGGTAGATCCAGATGTCGGTCTCGATCAGATCGGCTCCGGCCACGAACGCACGGCGGGCCTCGTCCGGATCGTTGCCGGCGCGATGGGCGATCGCGAGCGGTCGGGCCTCCGGCAGCCAGCGGGGATGAATGGTCATGACACCTCGGAGTGGATAGTGAAAGGAGCGTACCCAGTATTCGGGGACGGTCCAGCGAGTCTACAGCGGTGACGGCTCGAAAGGACCGGCGCGGGGGCTGGTTCCTGGAGCGGCTGCGCGGCACCGGACCGCGTGGGCATGGCCGTTTGGTACACTCGATACGGTGCGCCGGTGCCGCATGGCATCGGCATCAGTGCCGAGAGCCGAGAGCCCAGAGCACGGAAGGTCAAGGTCACGTCGTGAACGATCAACAACCGGGCTTCCGATCAGGCGACCGGAACGATCCACCCGAAGCCGGCAGCGCGGAATGGACGACCAGCGGGCAGCGGCATCAAGGCCAGGGCACGAGTCCTGGCGATTCATCGCCAACGTCATCACCACCGCCAGGTTCGGCTCCACAGGGGAAGCTGATCGCCGCCGATCGGGACGTCGCGCTCGACCGGCAGGAGGCCGGGGACATCAACGCCGTGCAGGTCAGGATGGACCGGTCCGGCGCCGAGCACATCGACGCGCAACGGGTGACCATGACCAATTCCGGGGCGAAGTCCATGTCCGTGCAATCCGCCCACCTGGACAAGTCGGGAATCCTGTTGCTCAAGGGAGAGCGGGCGGTCTTCCAGGATTCGTCCTCGATTCTGGCACAGGTGCGCGATCTGAGGATCTCCAGGTCCCGGGTAGGCATCGCCCAGTCGGGAACGACCACCATCGAGAACGACACCCGGATCGGCGTTGTGCAAACGGGAAGCCTGGTGGCGGGCGGCGATATAACCTCGGCGTTCCTGTTCTCCGGGTCGGTGCGGGCCGATGGGGATGTCAACGTGACATTCGACGCGATTTCCGCGGCCGCGCTGGGTGCTGGCCTGGCGGCGGGGATACTGTTGTTGCGGCGCGTGTTGCGGAGCGATTGAGCGCGCATTCCAGACGGTCACGAGATGTTGGCGATTTCTCAGGGACGGAGCAGAAGACATGGGCCTCGCAAAGAAACTGTTCAAGTTCACGGCTGGTAGTGCCACGGGTGCCGCGGTTGGCATCGCTGTGGGCAGCTTGCTAGCGCCGCAGCGCGGGGAGACGCTCCAGAAAGAGGTCAGCGAGCTCGTGGCCGAGGTAAAGACCTCCGGCGAGACCGCGCAAACGCAGACGAAACGGGAGCTGTCAGAGCGATTCCGCGAACGGGTCAATGATCCGGATGCGCTGACGAACCCGGAGTTCCGCGCATCCTGAGGCAGCATCGATCGGCGGGATCACCCGCTTCGTCTGGCCCGGCGGGGACAGCCTGTTCGTTTCCCCCGGAGTGGGACGGTACCGTGGGTGCGGGCATCCCACGGTGGCTCACCGACCCGGTCGCATCACGTCGATCGTCAGCGAAACAAGGGCGCTGCTGCTGGCGATACCGGGTGTGGAGATGCCGATCGGGCAGGGGTTCGACGGACTCGGGTCAGTGTGACCGGGGGAGCGTGATGCTGGCATGAGGAGTGGGGTCGTTGGCGTCGTCGGTGGGGGACAACTCGCCCGGATGATGGCTCAGGCCGCGATCCCGCTGGATATCGGGATCGTGCTGCTTGCGGCGGACGAGCACGATGGCGCGGCGCAGGTGGTCCCGGACGTGATCGTTGGCTCCCCCGACGATCCCGATCACCTGGCGTCGCTGGCCCGGCGTTGCGACGTCGTCACATTCGATCATGAGCTGGTCGATCCCGACCTTCTCGCCGGGCTTGAGGCGGCTGGCCATGCCGTCCGCCCTTCCTCGTCCAGCATGTCGCTGGCGCAGGACAAGCGGCGACAACGGCGTGAGCTCGGCGAGGCAGGGTTCCCGATGCCGCGATGGGCGCCCATCGATGCCCTGACCGATATCCAGGCGTTTGCTGAAGCCGCCGGATGGCCGATCGTGCTCAAGGCCTCGAGCGGTGGGTACGACGGCCGGGGCGTGTGGACGGTCGCCGATCCGGACGAGGCCAGGGCCGTCTGGGAGGGAGCTGAGGCCGCGGGCACAATGCTGCTGGCGGAGGAACGGCTCGATCTCGACCGAGAGCTGGCCGTGCTGGTCGCTCGGACACCGTCCGGGGACATGGCCGTGTATCCAGTCACCGAGACGGTCCAGCGCGGAGGAATCTGCCACGAGCTCCGGGTACCGTGCCGGCTCGATCCCGCGCTGATCAGGGACGCCGAGGACGCGGCCCGCGAGATCGCCGAAACGATCGG
>DASYVY010000175.1:0-2546 GCA_035936535.1 Thermomicrobiales bacterium
CTCGTGATCCACACGCTAGGGTCCGAGCTCGATACCCTGCTCTTCGTGCGGGATATCGAAAGCGACCGTGACCGCGACGCCGAGTTTCGCTCCCACGCCAATGATGCGCAGATGCTGCTGGCGGCGATTGACCAAGCGGACGCCGCCTTGGCGGAGCACGCCGCGGCAATCACCGCCAATGACCTTACCGCCACACGGACCAGACCGGGACGCGATCCGCAGACCGGCCTGCACTGGCTGCTGAACAACTACGGGCATGCCCGCGAGCACATCGGCCACCTGGAGATCACCATGCAGCTCTATCGGCAACGACAGGGCTAGGCAGGTCCGCTCACCACCCGGGCGCCATCACCCCTGGCGTTTCGCGTCCGCCGGTTCCAGGGCTTCGGCCAGGGCCGCGACGACTCCGGCGGCATCGCGATCCTTGTCACGATTCTCCGGCGTTTCCCTGCCGATCGGCGTGTCCGCCACGAACCGGTAGATGTCGGCCGCGCCGTTCAGGATCGACGGCGTCATCCCGAGATCGGCGAAGCAGGTCGCGATCTCTTCCATCTCGCCAACCCACCGGTAGGCCTTGGGCGGCATCGTCGGCATCGAGCGCTCAACCCAGGCGAGAACCTCCGTCATCGTTTCCCGCTGTTCCGCTCGCAGGGCTTCTCCCAGGCCCATCAGCCTGGCCGCTACCAGCAACTCGGTCCCGAGCGCCTGGAGTCCCTTGGTCATCGCCCCGTAGCACATCTTGAGACCCGAGGCCTGCCCGATCTCGCCACCGAGCACGCGCACGTCGAGCCCATAATTGGCGAGGTCGGCAAACGCCGCCGCCCCCGGACCCGATGCGTAGAATCGGGTACCCGGTCGTGTCGGAGGCGGACCGATAATCCCGACATCGGCGAATTGCGCGCCGGCCCCCACGATCGTCTCCCCGATCGCCTGCACGGTTCGCGGCGCGATCGCATTGCAGTCGACGTAGAGCAAGGTCGAGCCCGCCTCCCGGATCGCCGCCGCGACCTCCTGCGCGACATCGAGCGCGGACGCGGGCACGAGGATGCAGAGCAGGATGTCGACTCGGCGAACGAGCTCGGGCAACGTCCCCGCGTCCTCGATCCCGCCCTTCGCCGCCAGCGTGCGGGACCGCTCGCTGCGGCCGTGGAGGGATGTCAGGACCGTCAGGCCATTGGCGTGCAGCACGCTGCCCACCGCATGTCCCATGTCGCCGGGACTGAGCAAACCGATCGTCGGGGTCGCCATGATGGTGCCTCCAGGGAGTGAATGGGCCAGCGGTAGCGGTGTTCGAGGCGGTCGCGGCAAACGGATCCGGAAAAGGCCGTTGCCGATGGGCGTGTCCGTCGAGCGAGCGGTGTCAAGCCAGATCGGGCCAGGTCAGGCCGTGTCAGGGTTGGGGACGAGGCTCGAACTCGAACTCGAAGTCGTACCGCGATGCGATCTCCGCCATCTCCTCGGGTGACGTCGATCTGCCCGTAGCCGCACGCTCGGACACCTCCACAAGGTAGTGCTCGTTTCCGGAGGGATGATAGATGTTGAGAAACCGGGCCACGCTTGCCCCGGGATTGGAAAACGTATGGACGACCCCTGGTGGCACGAGGACGAATCCACCTGGCCCGACGACCTGCTGCTCGTCGCCGATACGGAAGGCAAGCTCTCCTTCCAGCACGTAGAAGATATCGGTCATCATGGTGTGCCGGTGTCGCAACGGGCCCGCAAATCCTGGCGGGACCGTGTTGTCAGTGATCGCGATCGGGTGAGCCGGGGACTGGGCGAGCAACCGCATCCGGCTCGGTCCGACGCTGAACACCTCGCCATCCGTGCTGCCGAACACCACCGTTTCCATGGCGCACTCCTTCCCCGGCGTATTCCACGTTCCGAGTCCCTGCGATCTGCTCCCGATATGACGCAGGCTAGCAAAGTGCCCGGCCCCATGTCGAGACACCCATGGGCTGATCGACGAGCGGATGCTTCCTTCCGCGCTCCGCTCGGAAGGAAGCAGTGGCGCGCTGAGGCAGGGGCGAAGCCGGCCGGTAGGCTCTTCGGGCAGGAGAAGTGATCTGGCAAGCAGCACGCTACGGAGGGACCCAAACGTCTCGCGCACCGGAAGCCTCAGGACCCGATCGGATCAGGAACGGGTGGAGAGCAGGACGTAGCAATCGACACGCAGGAGCCGAAGGAACATCCGGAATGGATTGGGGAGCGTCCCGGGGAGATCCGCCCCGCGCACGATCCGGGGTGAGCCAAGCACCCATTCGCGGTCACGGGCGGTCACGGTGCAGCCGTCCGCCGCCATCACGTTCTTCAACCAGTCGACATCCGGACCATAGGTGAGTGCGATCGCAACGGCATTATCCATGGGAAACACCATGACCGGAACCTGATACGGGGTTCCGGTGTTTCGTCCCCGGTGATGCAGCAGCGAAAGGTGCGGAACGATCCCTACGAACCGGGCCATGACACGATTGGTCACCCGGCGATTGACGCGCGCGAGCCACTGGGGAAACGCCATGCCTCAGGCTCCTGTCATGACAGCGGCATGT
>DASYVY010000176.1:0-5550 GCA_035936535.1 Thermomicrobiales bacterium
TGCCTTTCACGAAGTCCGGCTCGCCGCCGAGGGCGAAGGGATCGCCCGGGCGATGACGCTGGCGATGAAGGACGCTGGTGTCGAGCCTGGCGATGTCGGCTATCTCAATGCCCACGGCACCGCCACGGTGATGAACGACGCTTATGAGACCGCGGCGATCAGGCATGCCTTTGGTTCCGCCGCCGACGCTCTCCGGATCAGCTCAACGAAGTCGATGACGGGCCATCTGCTGGGAGCCGCTGGCAGCCTGGAGGCGGCAATCACGATCATGGCGATGAACCATGGCATGCTGCCGCCGACCATCAACCTCGAGCATGCCGACCTAGAGTGCGATCTCGACTACATCCCCAACGATGCTCGGCAGTCGCGCGTCGACATTGCGATGTCGAACTCGATGGGCTTCGGCGGCCACAACGTCAGCCTCGTCTTCTCGCGTATTGGCAATCTGTAAACGCAAGCCTACAGTCGTATCGGGCAGAGCCATCGAGGCACCGTACTTTGGTCGCTGCCCCAACGTCGTCTCCCTGTGATGGCGAAGATCACTCGTCCCCGTGCTACGAGCGTCGGCTTTGGATGCCGAACAGGGCCACCAGCAGGATAGCGACGGCGATGACAGCCGCGGTCGTGATCCCGGCCTGGACCCCGTCGGTAAAGGCCGCGATTGGGTCGAGCCCGTCCTCCAACGCAGATCGGCTGGTCCTCACGAAAACGGTGACCAGCGTTGCCAGACCGATCGCACCACCCACCTGATTCGCCGTCTGCATCAGACCGGAGGCAGCACCGGCGTCGTCGGGATCGACCGCGCCCATGATGACCACGGTGAGAGGCACGAAGATCGCCCCGACGCCGAGCCCAAGCAGCGCGAGCGGCATCAGGATATCCCGCATGTAGGTCCAGTCCGGCGTGATCCGCGACAGCCAGGCCATCGTCGCTACGACGACGGAGCTGCCTGCAACCATCACCGCCTTGGCACCGAACCGCTCAACCAGTGCCGGGGACAGCCGGGATATCGCCACGATAGCCGCCGACAGTGGCACGAAGGCGAGTCCGGTTTGCAGCGAGGTCATCTCAAGCACGCGCTGTAGATACTGAGTCAGAAAAAAGAAAACTCCGAACATCGCTGACGGAATCAGGAGCATGTTGAGGAACGGCATTGCCCGATGACGGCTGCCCAGCAGGCGCAAGGGCACGATCGCTTGGGCTGCACGGCACTCGATCGTCACGAACGAGCCCATTAGAACGACGCTGGCGAGCAAAGCCGAGATCGTCACGGCGTCGCTCCATCCCCGCTCGGCGGCGCGCACCATGCCGTACACAAGCAGTGTGATGCCGGCGGTTGATGTCAGGGCGCCGGGCATGTCGAACTTGGTGCGCCGTCGCGGTGACTCGCGGACGGCGAGCGGCGCGAGAAAAGCGATTGCGAGTCCGACGGGAACGTTGACGAAAAACACCCAATGCCACGACAGCCACGACGTGAGCATTCCGCCCAGAATCAGACCGAGCGACGCGTCGACCCCGCCGATGCTGGAAAACCATCCGAGAGCACGGTTCCGGTCTGGGCCCCCGTCAAAGTTCGTCACGATCAACGACAACGTCGATGGCGCGGCCAGCGCGGCGCCGACGCCTTGCAGCACCCGCGCCAGCACGAGCCACGCCGCCGACGGCGCGATGCCACCGATTGCCGATGCAGAGGTAAAGAGGAGCACGCCGGCGACCAGGACGCGGCGTCGCCCGAACGTGTCGCCCAGGCGCCCACCGAGCAAGAGCAGCCCGCCGAAGGCCAGCGCATAGGCGTTTACCACCCATGACAGCCCAGTCTCCGAAAAGCCAAGACTGTCCCGGATCGAAGCCAAGGCGATGTTGACGATGGTGCCATCGAGAATCAGCATCGCTTGCCAGGCAACGAGAACGCCAAGCGTGAGGCCTGGATGAGCGAGGCGAATGATGCTCAACGATTCGTCGCCAACACCGTCTGTGTCGTCGATACGCAGGGATGGATGCATCTTCGCGGCGACCTAATGAGCGGCGGGATCGCGCCTCCGATGGCGAAGAGGACCCCTTGTCCGAACAAGTGGAGAAAGTCTCCACGTATGATCGCCACTATACGGAGAACTTCTCCGTTTGGCAAGAGGGTCAGGACGACGGATACTTACGGCAGCGCCCCGGATGTTAGATAAGTGATGTCTATGGATGTGCAAGCCAGGAACCGCACGGCAATGAAGAGTTCAGGATCGGATATGCGGCCGCTGCGTGCCGACGCCCAACGCAACTTCGAACGGCTGATCGTGGCCGCGAACGCGGAATTCGCCGAGCGGGGGCGCGCCGCCTCGCTGGACGAGATCGCGAAACGAGCCGGGGTGGGACCAGGGACACTGTACCGCCACTTCCCGACCCGCGAGGCCCTGATCGATGCGGTCCTGCGGGACCAGTTCAACGAGTTGCATCAGCAGGCGACCTCGCTGACGTCGACCGTCGCGCCCGACATCGCCATCGAGCGGTGGCTTCGTGGCCTGTTGGCGAACTCGATGACCTATCACGGCGTCGCGGCGTCACTCGTCAATGCGACCCTCGACGGTGGATCCCGGTTCGCCTGGCCCGCCACCTGCCAACAGGTTCACGCGGACGGCGAGGCGATGGTGGCGATGGCCCAGGCGGAAGGTGTGATCCGAAAGGATGTGACCTTCTCAGACGTCGCCCGACTGCTGACGGGCATCGCCCTCTCGCTCGCCGACGCTCCGGAAAGCAGCGATACCAGCGACCGATTGTTCCGGGTCGCGATGGATGGCATCCGGCACCAACCGCAGGAGGCGCTGGATGCGTCCGCCGATCTTTGACGCCAGCCGACCCGGACCCGCCCTGATCGGGTCCGGGTCTTCGCCCGATTTCATTGCATAGCAAACGGAAAAGCGAGGCGACAAGCGACCCCTACGAACGATGGTCGCGCGTTGGGGTCACCACGGATGTCGGCCTGGTCCGCGCCAGCAGCGAACAGCCCGTCGGTCCAGTGCGACGTCGCCTAGTCGAGGTATCCCTGCAACCGGGTGCTGGAGCTTGGGTGACGCAACTTGCGAAGGGCCTTGGCTTCGATCTGCCGGATCCGCTCCCGCGTGATCCCGAAGTCCCGGCCAACCTCCTCCAATGTCCGGAAGCGACCATCGTCCAACCCATACCGCAGGACGATGATGCGCCGCTCGCGGTCCGACAGCTTGTCGAGCGCGTCACCGATCTGCGCCTTCAGCAATTGCTGGGACGCGAGCTCGAGCGGAGCGGGCATGGTCTCGTCTTCGATGAAGTCGCCAAGGAAGGCGTCGCCTTCGCTACCGACAGGTGCCTCAAGGGAGACAGGATGACGAGCCACATCGAGAACCTGCCGGACCTTGTCGTCGGTGACCGCCATCGCACGCGCGATCTCAATTTGGGTAGGCTCCCGCTCCAGGATCTGCTGGAGGCGATGCGAGGTTTTCTTGACCCGATTGATCGTCTCACCGACATGCACCGGCAGGCGAATCGTACGGCTCTGGTCGGATATGGCACGGGTAATCGCCTGACGGATCCACCAAGTCGCGTACGTGCTGAACTTGTATCCGCGGTGGTAATCGAACTTGTCGGTCGCCTTCATGAGCCCGATGTTGCCTTCCTGAATGAGATCGAGGAAGGAGAGGCCACGCCCGACGTACTTCTTGGCGACCGAGACGACGAGGCGGAGGTTGGCCTGGATCAGGTGCGCCCGAGCGGCGTCACCGTCTTCCTTGTCGGCGTTGAGCGACCAGCGTTCATCCTCGGTGAGCGTCCGCGCTTCGAGCCGCTCCTCGGCCATCTTGCCCCGTTCCATGCGCGTCGCCAGCCAGACCTCCTCCTGCATGGTGAGAAGGTCGGTCTCTCCGATTTCCTGCAGGTAGAGACGGACGGAATCACCAACACCGCTCACGAGCGGATCGTCGCTGGCCATACGCGCTGCCTGTTCCGCACGAGCCCGGGACCGGGGAGCCGGCGGAGCGACGGGGGGAGGGGCCGCCTGCGGTCGCTGATCCAGCACATCGATGCCTTCGGCGACGAGGGCCGAATAGAACTCGTCAAGCGAATCCAGCTGTTCCTCGGCGTTCGGGAAGGCAGCTATTACATCGTCCGAGAGGAGATAGCCCTGATCCCTGCCTTTGTCGATCAAGCTTGATTCCATGTGCGTATTGCCACCTCTCGGGAAACGCAAACCGGCGCGGGGCGAACGGTCCGCGTACGGGGGATCCGGTCAGGTCATAGCACTCGTGTAACGGTCGGCCACCAGCATCACGAGCGGCGCGGGCAAGCAAACGCCCCACGCGAGTCGCGTCGGGCGATCCTGACTACTATGGAAAATGGTCGACCCACGAAACGGAGCAGTTCATGGTTTCCCCTCATCCCTGGCTCAGCGTCCGTCTTCCGATGCGGGGGATTGTATATGATTTGCGCGATTTTATTCAAGTTGCCCTAAACAACGAAATAGGCGCTGCCGGTTAGCGAGGGCTAACCGGGACACGGTGCTATACTGTGGCATTGGAGATACCCCCAGCGGCTTCCACAGCGCGTGATCATCTGTCGTCGGCTTGGGTGCTGCCGGTGGTGCCGCTTGCGGGCGATCGCAAATCGGTTTGAGGAGCGCGTCCCGCTTTACCGTTGCGGAGCCGAATGTTCCGTGGGCGCACCCTCCAGTGCCCAACGGGAGCGGGTTTCGACGAAGCCGGGCAGTCAGATGTGGAGTGGCACGCGACCTAAGCGGAATCCGGTGTTGAAGGAGTAAGTTGGGACATGTCTGGTCATTCAAAATGGTCCACCATCAAGCGAAAAAAGGGCGCTACCGACGCCAAGCGCGGTCAGTTGTTCACGAAGCTGGCGCGGGAGATTACCGTCGCGGCGCGGACCGGCCTGCCGGACCCGGATGCCAATGCCCGCCTCAGGATTGCGGTCCAGAAAGCCCGTGCCCAGAGCATGCCGAAGGACAACATCGATCGCGCGATCCAGCGCGCGGTGGGTGGTGACGGCGCGGACCAATATGAGGAGATCTATTACGAAGGCTATGGTCCGGGCGGTACGGCGATGATGATCCTGACGATGACGGACAATCGCAACCGAACCGTTGGCGAACTGCGGGCCGTCCTGACGAGAGCCGGCGGCACGCTTGGCGAGAACGGCAGCGTGAGCTGGATGTTCGACCAGACCGGCGTGATCAATGTGATCGCCGATGGAAAGGACCCGGAAGAGCTTGCCCTCGTCGCGATTGATGCTGGAGCCAGCGACGTTCAGGTCGAGGATGAAGTGGTCGAGGTCTACACCGACCCTCAGCAGCTCCATCGGGTTCAGGAACAGATCGCGTCGCAAGGCTTCGAGGTCGAAGAATCCGAGCTGGTCATGAAACCGAAGACGATGCTCCAGCCCGAACCCGATGTCGCGATCAAGGCGATCCGGCTTCTCGAAAAGCTCGAGGACCTCGATGATGTCCAGTCGGTTTACTCCAACCTGGACATCTCCGATGAAGTTCTGGCGGAAGTCTCCTAGGGCGGGCTGTGGCTGACGCCG
>DASYVY010000177.1:0-5926 GCA_035936535.1 Thermomicrobiales bacterium
ACGCCTTGCCATCGCCAGGGCCGTCACGTCCGGATTCCCGCTCGTGATCTTCGAGTCGCCCGTCCGCACCGGGCAGACGTTGCGGGACCTTCTGGACGCGGCTGGGGACCGGCCGGCGATGGTGGCGCGCGAGCTCACCAAGCTCCACGAAGAGTTGCGGCCCGGAACGCTGGGTGAGCTGGCGGCTGCCTACGCCACCTCCGAGCCGCGAGGTGAGATCGTGATTGTCGTGGGTGGGCAGGAAACGACGGCCGGGCCGGAGAGCGACGTGCCGTCCCTGATCCGGCGACTCCTGGAGGAAGGACACAAGCCCAGCAAAGTAGCGCGGGACGTGTCTCGGATCGCCGGAATCTCCGGGTCGTCGGCGTACGACATGGTGCGCGAGGTGGCCGGCAGGGTGGATTCCGAGAAGCGCTCGGAAAGCTAGCCGGTCAGGAACGTAAGCCGCCGGTGGTGCATGCGGACACTCTGCAGGATGCCTGTCATGATCAGGCAGCTCCAGAGCGACGAGATCCCGGCGCTGACGAACGGGAGGGTGATGCCCGCGACCGGCATGATTCCCAGATTCATGCCGATGTTCAGGAACGACTGGAAAAAGAAGGTTCCGGTAATGCAGATCACCAGGCATTGGCCGAAGTGGTCGCGAGCGATCTCGGCGACCTGCAACCCTCGCCAGAGAAAGATCATCAGGGCCAGGAAGAGCGCGATCATCCCGAAGAAGCCGAACATGCCGCTGGCGTGCGCGAAGATAAAGTCGGACTCGCGGACGGTCAACAGGTCCATCTGGCTTTGCGTTCCGCCACCGATCCCGGAGCCGAGCAGCCCACCGGCGCCAATGCTGATCCTGGCCTGGATTGGCTGAAAGCCACAGTCCATCGGATCCATCATCGGATTGAACGAGCAGACAAAGCGCAATTTGTGATACGGCAGGAGAACGAAATTCCAGGCAAACCAGACCAGGGATGGTAATAGGACGATCAGCGCGACGATGAACAGGCGCCGCGTTCGAGCGACCAGGAGCGACGCCGCCCAGAACGCCATGAAGACCATTGCCTGGCCAAGGTCAGGCCCGACCAGCACGATCAGCATCGGCAGGGCGACGATCAGCCCCGCGATGATGAAGTTTCCGAACTCCTTCATTGCGTCCCCCCGGGAGGAGATGAACGCGCAGAGGGCAATGATTGTCGTGATCTTTGCAAACTCCGACGGCTGGATGGTCGTCACTCCCAGATTCAGCCAGTTTCTCGCTCCGGTTCTGTCGATCGCGACACCGAGGGGACTGAGCACGGCCAGCAGGCCGAGAATGCCACCACCGTAAAGAACCCAGGCCATCGACTCCAGGTAGCGATAGTCGAGCATGGACACCATGAGCATCAGGATGATGCCGAGCGCGCCGAAGATGAACTGGTCCGTTCCGAGGTTGCGGGTAAGGACGCTCGGGAGCCCGACCGCGCTCCAGACGGTCACCGTGCCGAACGCCATCAGGACCAGCATGGTGATGAACAGCATCGGATCGAAGTCACGCCAGCCGCTGGAGGAAGTGCGCTGATAGCGAATGGTGGTCCGGTGGTGGCGTGCGGCAATCATCAAGAACCTCGAGGATGGTGAGGGGCGTGTCCAGAGCCGGGGATCCGGGGAGCCGAGGGGAAGGATCAGTGATCGTGGACCATGATACCGCCGTTCAGAGAACAACGACGTCATTGATGATGATCTTGAATGTGCAATCCAGCAGTTCGGCGGCTCTCCGGCACATCAGCATGCGTGGCAGGAACAGCTCGAAGTACTGCATCACCGGCGCGATGTCCGTATCGATTGTCAGCTCGAGCGCGATCGTGTGCGATTCAGCATCGACCCGCAGGAACGATGATGTGGTCGCGTACCCCACGCGGTCGTGGTCATCGAACGCGGCGGGATCCGTGGTCCGGACGCGGCTTCGGTGGACATCGGACTTGTCGGCGAGGATCAGCGCCGCCGAGACCGGATGGACCGGTTCGCCCAACCGTCCGTGGTCATCGCCGTGGGAGCCGATGGCGCCCATGACGACGATGATGTCCTCCGGCGCCATGCCGAGGCGCGCCAGGATCGTGTTCGCCATCAGCGCCCCAGTAGTAGCATGGCCGTGACGGGAGATTACGTTGCCGATATCGTGCAAATACCCCGCGATCGACGCGAGCTCCCCATGGCGCTCGTCGTACCCTAGCCGGTGCATGACGTTCCTGGCGATGTTCGCAACCAGGCCGACATGGCGAAACCCGTGCTCAGTGAATCCGAGCACACCGAGGTTGTGATTCGCCGCTTCGATCAGTGTCCGCACCTCCGGATCGGCCTTGACGACATCGAAACCCAGGCTCGATGTCGTTCGGTTTTCGGCCGATCCTTCATCTGGACTGACTTCCGTGCTGCCATACTTCGGTGCTGCTTGCTGAATGCCGTTGACGAGTTCCACCACGATGCTCCGATCTTTGCCAGAAAGCGGGGCTCAAGGGGACCGGCGCGTGCTCCCGCTCGTGTCCGAGGTGGGTGACGACAGGTTCCCGACGGACGAATGATAATGACTGCATTGCGATCGTGGAGAGCATTCCTTGCCCCACCCTCCGGTATTGGCCGGGAAACGTTCACTCTCGTGCGCCGAACGACGAATGTTGCTATCCTTCCCCCGGGATGATGTCTGCCCGCATACATGGTATTGAGATGGCACAAGCAAATCGGCGATCCCTTCCGATGAGACAAGGCCTACGTGTTCATGACCGACGATTTCCTTAAGTCCTCCTCCGCCGAAGATGCCCAACGCCTGCGCGTCGAGGCCTTGGGTGAGCCTGGCCAGCGACGGTTCCGGATACTGGTGGCCGTGCAGGGCGAGACCCACATCGTATGGATGGAGAAGCAGCAGCTCCAGGCGCTGGGGCTTGCGGTCGAGCAGATCCTCGACCAGGTTTCGACCGATGAGCCGGAGCTTGAATCCAGCGATGTGCCGGTGGAACTCGACGAACACACCGGACACCAGTTCCGTCTCGGCCGGGTCGAGCTTGGATTCGAGGAGCCGGTTGGCCGGATCGTGATCAGCGCCTTTGACCTGCAACAGGACGATGAGGCAGTAACGCCCTCGCTCAACATCCGGCTGTCCCGGGCGCAGGCGAAATCCCTGAGCGTCGACGCGGCGACGGTTGCGGCCGCGGGCCGCCCGCGTTGTCCGATGTGTGGAGCGCCGATGGACTCCGAGGGACATGTTTGTCCGGAGCAGAATGGTCATCTGCCGCTGTCCTTCGACGAGGACGATACCGCCTGATCGCAGTGCCAGGGCGTGCCGGTCCCGGAAGCGCTCGTATTGACATTGACAAGGAGTTCGCGCAGCCCGTATGCTGACAGCGGCGAAACGGTTCGCCGTTCGGAACGCTCCTGAACAGGAACGCTCACCTGATGTCTTCTTTCGCCCGCCTGTCCATTATTAGCCTCGTACTTATTTCGCTCCCAGTAGGGAGCGGTTGGCGTGCGGGAGGGCAGGGAGCCAAGTAGGCGAATCGAATACCAAGAACGACTGAAGTTGCTGGCCTCCCTCCAAACCGGGGAGGCTTTTTTCTTGTCCAGATGCTCCTGTCCAATGACGCTCGGGACGCATTCGATGCCTCTCCCCGTTTCCAGCGCCGGAAACACGAGGCCCCACCCTTTTCCGACGCGCCGCGCACGGTAGCCGTCGGATCCGGATGTCGCTTCCGGGCGGTGAGATCGATGTTGCCCACGTGAGTTGATCCGGTTGCTGCAACCGGGCAAGGATAGAAACGGAGCATCCCTGATGATCGTTGCGGAATCGCGAGCCCGCGCCGCGAAACCCGAAGCGCCACGAACGGAGGACGAGCCTGCTGCCTTGCTGACTGCGGTGCCGGATGTCCTGAGCGGTGCCCAGATCACCTGCCGAAGCCTGGAGGCGGAGGGAGTCAGGACCGTCTTTGGCTATCCCGGCGGAGCTGTCATCCCCCTGTACGATGCGTTGCCGGCATCCGGGTTCGAGCACGTCCTCACCCGGTTCGAGCAATGGGCGGCGCTGGCGGCCGTAGGCTACGCCCGGGCGACGGGAGATGTCGGCGTCTGCATCGCCACTTCCGGCCCAGGGGCGACGAATCTCGTCACGGCACTTGCCGATGCCTTTCTCGACTCCGTGCCGCTCGTCGCGATCACCGGTCAGGTGGCCCAGTCGCTGATCGGACGGGACGGTTTCCAGGAGGTGGACATCACCGGCATCACCCTTCCGGTCACCAAGCACAACTACCTGGTTCGGCGGGTGGAAGACATCGCGCCCACGATCAAGGAGGCGTTCTACCTGGCGCGTTCCGGCCGGCCAGGCCCGGTGCTCGTGGACATTCCCAAGGACGTGTTCATCGCCAAGGCGGCGTTCTCCTACCCGGCACGGACCGGTCGCAAGAGCTACCAGCCGAATCTCGTGCCCAATATGCGGCAGGTCCGGCTTGCGGCCGAGGCGATCAATGCCGCCGAGAAACCGCTGATCATGGCGGGTCACGGGATTATCCTGAGCGGCGCGGAAGAGGTCTTCAAGCGGTTTGCCGAGCGGTCCAACATGCCAGTGATCTACACCCTGCTCGGTCTCGGCGCGATGGACGAACGGCATCCACAGTCGCTCGGGATGATGGGGATGCACGGGCACCGGCACGCGAACCGGGCGCTCGAGGAGTGCGACCTGCTGGTCAATATCGGTGCGCGGTTCGACGACCGGGCGACGGGTCAGGTGGCGGGATTCGCGCCAAACGCCAGGATCATCCATGTCGATATCGATCCGGCCGAAATCGGCAAGAACATCCGCACCGATGTGCCGGTCGTCGGCGACGCCGGCGAGGCGCTCAAGCTCCTGCTCCACGAGATCACGCCTCGTGACCACAGTGGGTGGATGCGGTGGATCGACGGCCAGCGCGATCGGGTGCTGGAGGCGGCGTTGGAGGACGTCCCTGAGACCCCGGAGCCATACACCATCATCAAGGCCATATCTGCCGCGACGGATCGCGATGCGATCGTCACGACCGATGTCGGCCAGCACCAGATGTGGGCGGCGCAGCAGCTGGGCGTCAAGTACGGTGCCCGGTGGATCACTTCCGGTGGCTTGGGAACGATGGGCTTTGGGCTGCCGAGTGCCATCGGCGCGAAGATGGGGCGACCGGATCTGGAAGTTTGGTCGATCATCGGCGACGGCGGGTTCCAGATGTCGTCGAACGAGCTGGCAACCGCGGTTCAGCAGAAGCTCGATATCAACATAGCGATCATCAACAACGGCTATCTCGGGATGGTGCGCCAGTGGCAGGATCTCTTCCACAACCGCAACTACTCCGAGGTCGAGATCAGTGGGCCGGACTTCGTGAAGCTTGCCGAAGCCTATGGTGCAACGGGCATCCGGGTGACCAGGACCGAGGAGATCGAGCCGGCGATCGAGCGGGCCCGCTCCATCCCGGGACCCGTCGTGATCGAGTTCGTCGTGGAGCCGGAGGCGAATGTCTATCCGATCGTGCCGCCCGGAGCGAGCAATTCCGACATGATGCACGATCCCCAGTGGGCGCCTTCGCCGGAGGATGTGTAGCCATGGAAACCACCCATACCCTCGTCGTTCTCGTTGAAGACCAGCCGGGTGTGCTGAACCGGGTTGTGTCGCTGATGCGGCGGCGATCCTTCAATATCGATTCGATCACGGTCGGGCACTCGGAGCAACCAGGCCTCTCGCGGATGACGCTCCTCGTGCGGGGGGAAGACAGCGAGGTGGAGCAGGCGAGCAAGCAGCTCTACAAGCTGCTGGAAGTCGTGAAGGTCACGGACCTTCCGGCGCGCGACGCGATCACGCGGGAGCTGGTCGTGATCAAGGTGGCGGCAAAGGGGCAGAGCCGGGCCGAAGTTCTGCAGGTTGCCAACATCTATGACGCCAGGGTGCTTG
>DASYVY010000178.1:0-1890 GCA_035936535.1 Thermomicrobiales bacterium
CACACCATCCTGGAAGTTCGCGGTTACGTCATCGGCCCTCACCGAGGATGGCAGGGTGATCGTCCGTTCCTGGCGGCCGACGTAACGCTCCCGCACCAGCCACCGGCGATCGGCGTCTCCGCGCTCCCGTTCGCTCTCGTCGTCCTGAACGGTGGCCCCTTCGCTGGTGATGCGCACGCTGTCACCAACGACCGTCACCATGACGTCCTCGGGCTGCAGCCCGGGCACCGACGCCAGGATCTCGTAACGCGATGAGGTTTCCAGCACATCGACCTGCAACGTCGCCTGGTCGGCGGGTCCGCCACGACTCCACGACAACCCGTCTTCGAAAAGGGTGTTCACGGCGGCTTCGAGGCTACTCAAGTCGCCCCGAGGGTCCCATCGCTGGATCCGTCTGTTCATGTCCGCATCTCCTTGACCGTAACGCAATCCGGGCACGTATCGTCGCTTCGCATCCTCGTCCAGCCACCTCTCGCAAGGTCAGCACCATGAGGTGGCTGATGGACGTCGATCCCCACGGACCCCGAGGCAGCCGCCGGCACACCTGGATGCACGGGCCGGTAGCCTTCCCCACTCCTGACTCCCCCTATACTGTGGTGGCGTGTGCCGGAATGGCGCGAGGATCACGCCCTTGTGCCCCTGTTGCCTTGCTGTGAGATATGTCGGCGCGATCAGGTCTGTGGGAAGCATCAGTCGATGTCTCAGGTTCTCGTATCTCTTTGGCACCAGATCCGCGTCTCGGTCGCGCTGTTCCGGTACCGGGCTGTACAACTGATCGGCATCGCGGCTTTCGTGATCGCGGTACTTGCCGTTTCCCTTGCGCCTGATGCGTCTCCCTCCGGATGGGACTGGGCGCGGATCGTCCTGATCCTCTGCACCGCAACGGTGGCGCTGCTCTGTTTTGTTGCGTCGCGCGATCCCGAAACACGCTCCGCTGACCAGCAGCAACGCCTGTTCGCCGCTGCTGTCCTGGTCACGATCGCACTCCTGCTCAACATTGTCTTTGGATTTGGCACGGCGGTCGCCTTCTCGATCGGGTTTACGCTGATCGCCCTGCTCGCCCAGACCGACAATTCCGGCCGCAGCCCCTGGCTCCTGTGCGGTGCGCTCGGCGTCGTCATCCCGTTCTGGATCTGGACAGCCCTGGACGCCTGGCACATCGGCCTGCTGCTGCTGGCGCCGCTGGGGGTGATCGCAATGGTCAGCGACGGCCACATGCGGGACGCGGCAACCTGCCCGGTGCCCGAAACGACCCCTCCCTCCACCATGACCGCTCATGGACACCGGCTCGCCAGCCGGCTCGGTATCCTCGCCGCCGCGATGCTGATCCTGGTTGCCGGTCTGCCGAGTTCCGGCTCCTCTCCCTGGCTGGCGGCGGGAGCAGTAGGTGCGGTCATTGGAATTGGTCTTGAAGCGGGTCTGCCCCGAACGCGAGGGCGTTCGGCGGAGCGGCGCTCCGTCCTGCTCTGCGATGCCGCGCTGGCGTGGATCGTCATCTGCTGGCTGGCCAGCCTCTGATGGCCGGGGACGCGATCCTGGCGATCGACCTCGGGACGTCATCCGTCAAGACACTCGTGCTCGATCAGCATGGGCGCGTGGCCGGTCGCGGACAGGCATCGTACCCGACGCTGCACCCGCGGCCCCTGCATGACGAGCAGCACCTCGATGACTGGATTGAGGCGACGGTTTCAGCGGCCGCATCCGCACGGCGATTCGCACCGCACCTCACCATCCGGGCGATCGCCGTCACCGGGCAGATGCACGGCACCGTCCTCTTCGATCGGGCAGACCAACCGGTCGGTCCGGCAATCATCTGGTCGGATCGCCGCGCCGCGGCCGATATCGACGGGCTCGCCGGGTCGCTGGGAGCGGACCTGCACGGACGCATCG
>DASYVY010000179.1:0-1892 GCA_035936535.1 Thermomicrobiales bacterium
AACGGTCACGGTGGGTCCTCCCTTGGCCGGCATTGCCGCGTACCCCTGGTCGCGGAGCTGGGACGCGTTGGCGCCCTGGGCTGCCGCGCCGGAGCCATTGAAAGCGAATGTTCGGCCGCTGGCGGCATCGAAGGTGACGAAAAAGCAGTCCCCGCCGATCGCCGTCTGGTCGGGATAGAGCACCGTTAGCATGGCATTGGCGGTGATCGCGGCATCCATTGCCGAACCACCGTCCTCGAGGACGCGAAGGCCCGCGGAGCTGGCCAGATGATGAGGCGAGGCGACCATCCCATTAGCGGCGAGTGCGGAAGGGCGAACGGAGCGCATGCTGGGATTCCTTCTCTGGGATGATACGCCGGCAGGACACGGAGTCCGGCGAATCGGTCGGCACCGACAACGGCATTTGGGGTAGGATCATCCGGGCCCCGCAGCGCGTCAACGTCCTGCCGTACCCGTAATGCGATTATCCAACGTCGATCAGCAACTACCCCGGGAGGAGCTGGAATGTCCTGTTTTCGTCGCGCGCTTGGAGCACTGGTGCTCGGATCCTTGCTGGCCACTGCCGGGTCTGGCGTGCTGGCCCAGGATGCCGCCGCCGATGTCGAGCTTCGTGCCCGGCTGGCAGCCATTACCCTGGACGAGCGCGAGTTGCCAGAGGGCTTCGAGTTCCAGGGAGAGACATTCCTGACCGCCGAGCAAGCGGCAAGCGGTGACCTTGAAGCCTCCGCGCTCACCGAGGCAGGGTTTGTCGCCCAATATGTCAGTGTGTATGGCAACGAGGATGAGGACGTCCGGATCCGCTCGTACGCTTCCGCCTGGATCGACGCGGAAGCGGCCGAGGCGGGGTTCGATCTTCTTGAAGACGAGGCTCTAACCGCCCCGGATGGGGACCTCTCGGATGACGACGCGTCCGTGGGCGAAGAGCCGCGGGAAACGACGACGGGCACGTATCCCGATCCCGCAGATGACAGCGTGATCATCAATACTGGTGACGTTACGTTCCGGGTCGATCGCTTCCTCGTCGGGGTCGCGGTTGAAACAACGGATGGTGATACCGCCGATGTGGATCTGGCAGGCGCGCTCGCCGCCGAGTCCGAGGGTCGGGCCACCGGCGTGATTGCCGATCAGGTGCCGGACGGCACCGATCCCGGTCTTGTCGCCCAGGCGTTGCCATTGCAAGGGCTTGGCAGCGAGCTCCAGGCGGGATTCCTCAGCCCTGACGAGGTCGAGCGACTCTACGGGCTACAGGGATCTGCCCTAGGGTCGTTTACGGCGTCCTGGGCGCAAGCGATAGGTGTTGGGGAAGAGGATGCCCAGCCACCGTTCGTCGCCGTCGGCTTGACAGAGTTCGACGCGGAGGAAGACGCGGAGACGGTTGTCCAGCAGGCGACCGAGCTGTCGCCGGATATTCAGGGTATCGAGGCGGTCGACGGCGTCACGATCGAAGGGGCCGATCAAGCGGTGGGTTATCGCTTCCCCAGCCCCGCCACTGAGGCGACGGAGATCGACAGCTTCCGCGTGATCTTCGCCGTTGGCGAGACCGTCGGCGTGGTCGACGTTCAGGGTGCGCCGTCGGCGGAGACCGCCCAGCAGGCGGCCACGGACCTTGCCACCGCGCAGGCAGCCTGTGTCGGCCAGGAGTCCTGCGAGGCTCCAACCCTGCCGGACGAGCTGACAGCGTCGTAACGCAAGGTCCGGCGACTTCCGTCCCCCTCCGGTTTCGGGGAACGGGGAACAGGACAGGCCAACCCTCGCGATCCGGAATCCATCGCCCCTTTTGATGCGGCCCGTGGCGCTGACTCCGTGCGGCCCCGGGCGAAGGAACCAGAGAAGGGGGAACCCTGCTCCGGACGCGATGTCGGCCGTGCTTCCCCGGGTCGCCAGATGACGGT
>DASYVY010000180.1:0-11526 GCA_035936535.1 Thermomicrobiales bacterium
AAAGTGCATAACAGGCTCTAGCAGATGTTTCGCATTGCCGGACGATCCACTCGCTACGCTACCCCTGTGCTCGAGGGTGACTCGCTCCGCTGGTGGGGCAAGGGAGATTTCCGGTGGCTGGGCAAACGGGGTGATCGACACAACCGGAAACAACCGCCGGATGCCTGCCAGTTCCATGCCCGCACGCATCAATGGGACAGGATCCTCCCGGATCCGCCGCGGGCTCTGGCTGCACGAGCAGATCTCCGGTTGGGGATTCCTGCTCCCGGCCCTGAGCGTGGTCGGGATCTTCACCCTGATTCCGATCGGTTTCAGCCTGTGGCTCAGCTTCTATCGATGGGACATGATGCGTCCGAACCGGAGCTTCCTGGGGCTCGCCAACTTCCAGCGCCTGCTTGGTGACGACCGGTTCTTCCTCAACAGCCTGTTCGTGAGCTCAGCGGCAACGATCGGCACGGTGATCACGTCAGCGCTGGCCGGCTATGCCTTCTCGCACATCCGGTTCGCGGGCCGGGGCGCCATTTTCGCGGTCCTGGTAGCAACGATGGCGATTCCCGGCGAGGTGACGATCGTGCCCTCGTTCCTGATCATGCGCGAGCTCGGTTGGATCGACAGCTACTACGCGCTGATCGTTCCCTCCCTGGCCGGGGTGTTCGGCATCTTCCTGATGCGGCAGACCTTCGCCCGGATGCCCAGGGACCTCTTCGAAGCCGCGCGACTCGATGGCTGCGGACATCTACGCTACCTGATCGGGATCGTCGTGCCGCTGAACGTCGCCGCCCTCGCCAGTCTCGCTCTCCTGACGTTCCTGGCGCAGTGGAACGCGTATCTCTGGCCGCTGCTCGTCACCAACCGGACGGAGATGCGCACGGTCCAGGTTGGCATCCGGTACTTCGTCGATACGGAGCTTGGCAATCAATGGGGAGCGCTGATGGCGGCATCGACCTTCGTCGTGCTGCCAACGTTGATTGCCTTCCTGCTTGCGCAACGCTTTCTGGTGAAAGGATTTGCCTTCGCGGGAATCAAGGGCTGAGCACCGTCGCGGCACCCAGCGGGGAAGCCATCGTTCCTCATTGATCCGAGCCGCACAAAACGATACACGGGAGGACATACGGACATGGCAACACGATCGTACCGGTGGTCCAACACCATTGCGTGGCTGGCGATCGTCACCGTACTCTTCGGCGCCGGACCATTCATTGGCGCAAGCCCGGTCCGCGCTTAGGAACCGGTCACCCTGACATTCTGGACGACCGACGAGGACAACTTCGCGCCGCTTGTCGAGCAGTTCCAGACGGAGCATCCCGAAATCACGATCCAGGCCCAGTACGTCGGCGATTACGACGACATGGCGGCCCGGATGCAGACGGCGATCGTCGGCAACGAGCTGCCGGACGTGGCCCAGGTCGGCCAACGATACGGGATCCCGCAGATGGTCGACGCGGGAGTCGTGATCCCCGTCGAGGAATACCTCAGCGAAGCGGACATCGCCGACATCCATGAGGGACTTTGGAGCCGCTATACGTACCGCGATGGTCTCTGGGCGATCCCTTTCCAGAGCAGCACGCCCGGCCTCTGGTTCAACGCGACGATGATGGAACAGGCGGGTCTCGATCCGGCCAGCCCGCCCCAAACCTGGGACGATGTCGTCGCCGCGGCGAAAGCGATGACCAAAGACACCAACGGCGACGGCCAGATCGATCAATGAGGCTTCGGGACATGCCAGGACATCCCGTGGTATCAGCGGCCGATGGTGCTCCAGGCTGGCGGCACCCTCATCGACCCCGAGGGCAATGTCTCGGTCAACAGCCCGGAAGCGGTCGAGATGCTGACATGGTTCAAGGAGGCCGTCCATACGCACAAGATCTCCCCGCCCCTGGCCCAGCAGACCGCGCGCGATGATTTCTCCGCCAGCACCTACGGCATGCTGTTCTGCTCGACGGCCTCCCGGCTCTCGTTCCAGGAGGACATCGGCGACACGTTCGAGCTCGGCGTCGCCTTCCTGCCCGAGAATCAGCAACGTGCGGTCGGGGTCGGCGGCAATGCCCTGATCGCGGTACGCACCGGCGATGACGCCCGGGAGGCCGCGGCCAAGACCTTCGTTCAGTGGATGACGAACACCGAGCGGTCCGTCGGGATCTCGCTCGATTCCGGGTACGTGCCGATCCGCCAGTCCGCGCTGGAGGATTCCCGGATCGTCGAACTGGCCGAGACCGATCCGCTGGTGACGACGATCTACGAGCAGCTCCAGTACGTTGCGGACAGCTCGATCAGCCCGGCCGATTCATTGATCTGGGATGGCTTCCTGAACGCGGTCGAGACCGTGCAGACGGATCCCAACGCCGATCCCCAGGCGGTGCTCGACACGCTGCAGGCGGAGATCGACGCCTACATGTATACGTACGAGTAGATCGCTCGTCTCGAATCTTCTCCAGGGGGCGGCTCCCGGCGATACTGCCAGGAACCGCCCCTCGTTCGTCATTCACATCCATGCGAGGTCCACTATGCTGAACATCGCCCACCGGGGCGCGTCCGGATACGCGCCGGAGAACACGCGGGCCGCATTCGAGCTCGCGATCACCATGGGCGCGGACATGATCGAGACCGATGTCCAACTCACCAGCGACGGCGAACTCGTCCTCATTCACGATACGACCGTGTCACGGACCTCGAACGGCAGGGGGCCGGTTGGTGATTACCAGCTCGATGAGCTGCGAGCGTTGGACATCGGACGCTGGTATGGGGACGGGTTCGCGGGAGAGCGGATTCTGACCCTTAACGAGCTCATCCTGGAATTCCTCCCCCGGATCCCGTTCGTGCTGGAGATCAAGGATCCAAGAGCGGCACCGGCGCTGGTCGACGCGATTGCGGCCGCCGGAATCAGCGAGCGCGTCCACGTCACCTCGTTTTTTTGGCCAGCGCTGCTCGATGCCCACGTGCTCGACCCATCCCTTACGCTGGGATTCCTGACTCGCACCTTCGATTCGGATATCATCCGGCGTAGCGTCGCGCGCCAATTTGCCCAGATCTGCCCGCACGTCCAAAGCCTTACCACAGATCTTGTGACCGAAGCGCACGAGGTGGGCTTGATCGTCCGTGCGCTCGGCATCAACGAGCGAGTGGAGATCGATCGCCTGTTCGCGACCGGAGCCGACGGCGCGACCGTCAACTGGCCGGATTGGCTTCCGGGCCAGATCGCGACGGACGGTGGCAGTCCTGCTCAGGTCAAAACTCCTACCTCCGGCGGGGTGTGACGATTCGCCTGCCTAAACTTCCCGCGGACGATTCGTGGCGAGTGGCCGCGCCGAGAGGTACCCCGCCGGGAACCGGGATGCTGAAGCACCGTGCCCAGGTCCCGGAGCGATTTCTCCGTTGGCGGCCTCCCACGCCCGCGACTCGATCCCGTGGCACGATTCGTCCGCTAGCAGGCGGCGGTACCCGCGTTGTCTGGAGGAAAAATGCCTTGCCCGGCATCCGGCGTTCTGCTATCACTACGTGCCGTATGCGCCAGACTGCTCTCTCCGGTCCGGGCCCGCGTCAGCCGAGCATTGCACCATGAACGTCCCGAACGTCTTTGCCTTATCGGCTCCGGAGTGAGCACCGTTGAAGCACACCGTCCGCACGTCCGCTCGTCATGCGGCGATTGAGAATCCGCCGGTATCGGCTCCGGTGGTCCCGGCTGACCGGTCCTTTCCGGCGCTGCGCCGGTGGATGCTCTACGGGCACTCCAGGGAGATGGCGGGACCGCACGATCAGGAGGGCCAGCACCGGCCGCAATCCTGGTGGCGGGTGATGTGCCTGACCGGTGTCGATTATTTCTCGACACTCGGTTATCAGCCCGGTATCGCCGCCCTCGCCGCGGGAGCACTCTCGCCGCTCGCGACGTTGATCCTCGTCGCGGTGACGCTGTTCGGCGCGCTGCCGATGTACAAGCGCGTCGCCGGGGAGAGCCCGCGTGGCGATGGCTCGATCTCGATGCTGGAGAACCTGCTTTCGTGGTGGCAGGGCAAACTGCTCGTGCTGTGCCTGATCGGATTCGTGGCGACCGGGTTCATCATCACCATTACGCTCTCTGCCGCCGATGCGACCGCGCACGTGGTGGAGAACCCATACACCGCCTTTCTGCATGGGTACGAGGTTCCGATCACGCTGGTCCTTATTGGCCTGCTGGGGGCGGTCTTCCTCAAGGGATTCGGGGAGGCGATCGGGATCGCCGTTGTGCTCGTCGGCACCTACATCCTGCTCAACCTCATCGTCATCACGCGGGGGATCGTCGAGATCGTCCAGCACCCTGACCTCATCGTGAACTGGCGAGATACGCTGATCGCCGATCATGGCAACCCGCTCCTGATGGTCGGCGCGGCCCTGCTGCTCTTCCCGAAACTGGCGCTCGGGCTTTCCGGATTCGAGACCGGCGTGGTCGTGATGCCGCTGGTCAAGGGCGATCCGGATGACACGCCGGACAACCTGGCGGGGCGGATCCGCAACACGCGCAAGCTCCTGACGGCCGCCGCCGTGATCATGAGCGTGCTGCTGCTGACGAGCTCCTTCGTGACGACGCTGGAGATTCCGCACGAGGAGTTCGAGGAAGGCGGCGAGGCCAACGGGCGAGCGCTGGCGTATCTCGCCCACGAGCAGTTCGGCGACCTCTTCGGCACCGTCTACGATGTCAGCACTATCCTAATCCTCTGGTTCGCTGGCGCCTCGGCGATGGCCGGCCTGCTCAACATCGTTCCCCGGTATCTCCCGCGCTACGGGATGGCGCCGGACTGGGCGCGGGCCGTTCGGCCGCTGGTCCTGATCTTCACCACGATCTGCGCGATCGTGACGCTGCTGTTCCGGGCCCAGGTCGATGCCCAGGCGGGCGCCTACGCGACCGGCGTGCTGGCGGTGATCACGTCAGCGACGATCGCGGTCACCCTCGATGCGCAGCGTCGCCGTCAACCGCGGGCGACGCTCTGGTTCGGCGCGGTGGCCCTGGTCTTCGTCTATACCACCGCCGTCACGATCGTAGGTGACAGCGGTGGCCTGAAGATCGCCGGCATCTTCATCGCCGGCATCATCATCACGTCCCTCGTCTCCAGGGTGTGGCGCTCCACCGAGCTACGGGTCGAGCGGGTGGTCCTGGACGATCTCGCCGAGCAGCTGGTCTCCGATGCTGAGCGGAGCGGCGAGCTGCGGATCATCGCGAACCATCCCGATGACCGTACCGACCGCGAGTATCTGCTCAAGGAGCGGGAAGAACGGGAGGCGAGCAACATCCCGGTTGGTGACCCGGTGCTGTTCGTGGAAGTGACCGTCCGCGATGCGTCGGAGTTCGCGCCGGTGCTACTCGTCCAGGGGGAGAAGATCGGGGATCACTGCATACTGCGCGCCCAGGGCTCGTCGATTCCCAACACGATCGCCGCCCTGCTGCTCCACCTGCGGGATCGTACCGGCCGGCAACCGCATGTCTACTTCGGCTGGACCGAGGGCAACCCCCTGAAATACCTTGCGCGCTTCGTCCTGTTCGGCGAGGGCGATGTCGCGCCGGTCACGCACGAGGTGCTGCGGCGGGCCGAACCCGATCCCAGGCGTCGCCCGGCCATCCACGTCGGATAGCCCGCCCTAGCAGCCCGCTCCCTGGTAGCGATCGACACCCCGCATCCAGCAACACCAGCCGGTAGGCGGCGCGGCCCAGATGGTCGGCCAGCAGCATCAGCGGATAGCGCACCGCACGAAGGAGGTCGATCGCGATATCACCGCTCCGCAACCGGACATCCACCTCGCTGTACAGCCCGGTGAACAGGGCGGCGTACATCAAGGAGTTGAGGATCCCATAGGTCACCCGTTGATCCCGGGTGATGCCGTGCGCCGACCCGGTTCCAATCAGGGCAGTCCAGACCGAAACCTGAATCCAGATCGAGACCATGCTGGCGCCAATGTGGATCCACGCCGCGGATCGATAGGCTGCATGCTTCTTGAGCGACTTAAGAAGGTATACGCGGTAGGCGCTCACTGGGTCACGGCCCGGGCGCGGGTCTGTGTCGAGCTCCGCCGCCTCGGGAGAGTGCCGGCACATGTCCCGGGAGAGCTGCCGGATCACTTCCTCGATCCCGACCTCTTCCAGTGAAACAGCGGAGACCGGATAGCGGCCCAACAGCGCGATAAGGATAGGTGCCGCCTTTACTGATCGCCACATCGGGATAAAGGCATGGCACGCCCTATGCGACTAGGGGAATGCACCGGAACGTGGTGAGGCAGCGCTTGGCGCTGTTCAGCGCCGGCGACTTCTGACACAAGTCGTTCGCATTATCTGGTCTATTTTCGTTTCAGGTTCGGGGGAAGAGTATGGCTGCGTCAGAGAAATCGTCGGAATCGGGCAACACCAGCGGCGGTTCCGCATCATCCGGCACCCAGGGCGGTGTTGGCGCGAGCGCGGGTGAAGCGGTCGAGCAGGTCCAGGATACGATGACCGGACTTAAGGACCAGGTCAAGCAGCAGGCGTCCGAGCAGTTGAGTTCGCGGCTGGAGACAGCCGTAAGCGGGCTGGAGATGGCGGCCAAGGTGCTTCGCACAGCGAGCGACCAGGTCCAGCAGCAGGACAAAACGGGCATCGCCAACTCCCTGACCGGAGCCGCGGATCGCATCGAAGCGTGGTCCACCTCCCTTCGCGATCAGGACGTCGACAAGCTCATCGACGAGACCAAGCAACTCGCGCAACGCAATCCAGCCCTGTTCATCGGAGGCGCGACGGTTCTGGGCTTCGTGGGCGCCCGCTTCCTGACAAGCTCCTCCAAGCCTCAGCAAACGACCTCATCGGAGACGTCCACCGACACCTCTTCCGGTGGCGGGAGCGGCACATCCCAGGATACCGGGACGGATGTCTCCTCGATGGACATGGGAGACATGGGCACGAGCGACATCGGCACGACGGGCTCGTACCAGACGTCCGAAGACCTGGCCCCGCTGGCCGCATCCTTTGACGAGACCCTCGGCGGGGATGACATCACCGTCCTGGACGACACGATGCTCGAGGCGGACGTGATGCTGGACGATACGGTGCTCGAAGCCGATGTGCTGCTCGACGACCCGATGCTCGAGTCGGATCTCGGGGAGTCGTCGCTTGACCGGCCCAGCTCTTCGACGAGACCGGAGGATCGGTAATGTCGCAAGAGCGTCAGGGAGAGCGCTCTATTGGTGAACTCTTCGCCGATCTCGCTCAGGACACCAGCACCCTGGTTCGCCAGGAGCTGCAGCTTGCCGGGTCCGAAATCGGTGATCGTGCCGCCAAGGTCGGCAAAGACCTTGGGATGATCGTTGCGGGCGGAGCACTGCTTCTGGCCGGACTTTTGGCTGTGATTGCCACGTTGATCCTTGGTCTCGGGGCGCTCGGCCTGCCAACGTGGCTGGCCGCTCTGATCGTCAGCGTCGTCTTCCTGGGAATCGGTGCCGCCCTCATTGCGCGCGCGATCTCCGCGCTCAAGAATGCCGACCTGATACCGCGCCGCACCATTGAAACGCTCAAGGAGGACCAGGAATGGATCAAGGAGCAGGCAAGCTAGACAAGCCCGATGATGGTGTGCGCGTCCGCAGGGCCAGGATCACGGCTTCCGGCCCGCCCGAGGTGAGCGAGGTTCCTGTCGAGGCGCAGGAGATCGAACGCACCCGCAATCACATGAGCCAGACCATCGAGGAGATTCAGGAACGCCTGATCCCCGAGCGGGTGGCGGAAGAGGCCAAAGAGACCGCTTCTGAAGTCACCGAGGACGCCAAGGAGGCGGTGATCGAGACGGTCGATCACGTCATGCAGGAGGTCCGGACAACCGCCGAAGAGTGGAGCGAGATCGCCCGGGTCGCCGCGCTGGAAACCGTCGATCACACGATTGCGGAAGTGAAGACAGCACTCCCGACGGTCACCGAACAGGCGCGGGAACTCGCCCAGGAAACGATCGACCACGCGATTCTCGAAGCCAAGACCGCGATTCGGGAGCTGGGCGATCAGGCAAGGCTCGCGGTGCGCGATGCAACCATAGGAAAGGTCGAGCGAATGGCACAGACGACGAGTGAGACCACGAAGAGCTTCAGCTCAACGCTGGTGACGAGGATCAAGCAGAACCCGGGTCCAGCCGCGCTGACCGGGCTGGGCATTGGATGGCTCCTGATGAGCGGCAAGGGCGGAAGCTCGCAGGCACCGTCCTCGTCACCATCCGCAAGCTCGTCTACGTCTACCGCCAGCGATGTCGCGGGGCAGGTCGGCAGCACGGCTGATCAGGCGATGAGCAAGGTCGGCGGTGTGGCGGGCCAAGCGCAGGACACGGTCGGCAATGCCGTCAACCAGGTTCAGGACGCCGCCGGCAATGTCGCCAACCAGGCGCAGGATGCGGCTGGCAAAGCCGTCGATCAGGTCCAGGAGGCCGCCGGTACGGTGACCGATCAGACCAAGCAAGCGGCCTCAACCGTGACGAATCAGGCGCAGCAGCTTACCGGCAACCTCACCACCCAGGTGCAACAGCTCACCACCCAATTCCGCCAGACAGTGAATCAGAAGCCGCTCGCGGCGGGAGCGGTGGCTCTGGCGGTAGGCAGCGCGGCCGGACTGCTGGTTCCAACCACTCCACAGGAACAGCAGGTCATGGGCGGTGCCCGGGACAAACTGGTCCAGCAGGCGCAGACGGGTGCGCAGGGCCTCGTCGAGAAGGTGCAGAAGGTTGCCAGCGAAGCGGGTGACGCCGCCGAGAAGGAATTGAAGTACCAGGGGCTCACGCCCGAGCAGTAGGAAGGCGCGCCAGAGGAGATATGCCGGGCACGGCTGTCAGGTTTCCTCTGGTACGATCCGGATGGACTCCTCCCATTGAACACCCGATGGGGAGTACGCCTGGACCTGTAGTCGTATCGCCATTCTGGCGATCACACGATCTTCCGGTATACCGCATATCCCTCGCCTTGAGCGGATGATGCATGAAAGTGAATGGAGAACCACGATGACGACAGAAACGACAGGCTTGTCCACCAAATTGCGCACAACCGCCCTGGCGATCGCCTTCGGTTTCGGCATTGCGGCATCAGGGCCGGTAGTTGCCCAAGTCGATACCGCAGCTCCTGTGGTAGCTCAGGTAGATGCGGCCCAGGAAGAGGTAACGGAAGAAGACGACGACGGCTTCGATTGGGGCTGGCTTGGGCTGCTTGGACTCGCCGGTCTCGCCGGTCTGGCGAAGCGCGGCAACACCGAGTCACGCACGGTCGAGCGAACCTCAACGCGAGTGTAAAACCCTTCGGCAGCAACACTTAGCGGAATAGGGCCGGAATTTCGTCGGGATACTGGCGGCACGTTCAGCGGCTCACCTGACAATGCTGGCACCACTCCACTGACCTCTCCTGGCGAGTTTCGCAGAGCGAGCTTGCCGGGGGAGGTCAGTGAACGTATGAAGGGACCCGGCCGTGAGGTCATTGTTCCAGCCAAGGAGCTTCCGTGACGGCAGGGTACAGGTCTATGGATGCTCGCCGGGGTGCTTGCTGGTCTCCCTGCTGGTCTCCATAATCCTGACGATCCTGCTCAACGTGATCCTCAATCTGTTCTGATGCTGAATTGGATCCTGATCTGCCCTTGCCGGAGCGCACGGCGCGGTGGCTCTCCGGCGGGCATGCCAAAGCCCGTACCGCCAGACAGGAACAACACCCATGCCCACCGGAATCGACCACATCGTGATCGCCGTCCATGTTCTGGGCAGAGCCGCGGACGACTACACCCGGGCGGGCTTCACGGTCACACCCGGCGGGGAACATGCTGGCGGCATCACGCACAATGCCCTGGTGGCCTTTGCCGACGGCAGCTACTTCGAGCTGATCGCCTGGAAACGTCCCGAGACCCCGGTCGACACGGACTGGTGGCGACGCTTCCAGCATGGCGAGGGCTTTATCGATTACGCCCTTCGCACGGATGACCTCGATGCCGAAGTCGTCAGGCTCCGGGCATCGGGGCTTGATGTCCCGGACCCCGCGGCGGGTGGCCGCACCCGCCCCGACGGCGAGCGCGTCGAATGGCGCAACCTCCGGTTCGGGCCCGGATCCTCCGGATCGCTTCCGTTCTATTGCCACTCCAGCAACGACCGCTCCCTCCGCGTCCCGTCCGGTGATGCCGCCGTGCACTCCAATGGCGTCACCGGCGTTGCCGGCATCACGATCGTGGTCGCCGACCTCGACATTGCAGGGCGGGACTACGCGCGCCTCACCGGGATGGAGGGAGAGGAACTGATCGCCAATGCACGCGACACCGGGCGTGGCAAGCGTTTCGAGGTCGCGGGAATCCATCTGGATCTGGTCGCCGCGGCGGTGGAGGATTCCAGCCTCGGCCGGGTCGTGACCCAGCGGGGCGAGGTCCCGGTGATGGTCACCCTGCGCGGCCCCGGCGGCGCGGAACGGGCGCTTGACCCCGACCTTACGCACGGCGCCGTGCTGATGATCGCCTGAGACGCGAACACGACCCAATCCGCCATCCGCCTCGCTGTGCGCCCAGGGAAGAGGCGGTGTCAGCCCACCAGCACGTTGGCGAACACCTGCCAGGCGAGTGCACTCTTCGCGATCAGGCTAAGCAGGATATAGGCCCGCTCCCCAAACAGGTAGGATCGCCACGGGCCCACCCGCCGGTACTGCAACACCATGTTGATCGCGAAGGTGTTGAAAAGCAGGAACAGCGACGCCACGATGCCGTAGACGAACGTTGGCGGCCCGCCCTCCGGCGCCCGGGATTCCGACGAGGCCAGCTGGAGCGCGATGATCGCCCATGGCACCGCGCCGGCGAAGCAGCCGTAGATGTACGGCATCCAGTTGACGCCCGCGCCGCCGCTTGATGCGCTGCTCGGGCGGTTGAACCGTTCCTGGACCAGCCCGAAGAAGAGCATCGAGGCGTTGACTCCGGCGATCGCGATCAGGGCCGCGACATCCGTCACACCGGAGATGATCGCGATCAGCACGATCATCAGTGAGGCACTGATCGAATACTCGATCCACCGCGCATCGTTGCGCTCGTCGGCGAGCATCCGGTTGTACCAGCGGTTGACGCCCGGGGTCGCCATCAGCAGGTGATCGATGGCCGCCAGAAACAGGAAGGCGGCGACTGCCGGGCCGAGCGCGACGCTGAACCACGGCTCCTGGGTGGGCGTGGTGCCGGGTGGCCCGGTGAGAAACCCCCGGGTCACCGGGAGCGAGAAATCGGTGCTGAGGACCAGCATCGCGATACCCTGGACCAGGTGGATCAGCCCAACCACAACGTTGTAGACCTGTAGCCGCCGCGCATCGCTGTCCTGCAGGCCGAAATCGTTTGTCGAAGCCGCGGTTGCCGCCATCCTGACACACTCCCGTTTCGATAGAGACCCGTCAGAGACCCATAATCTACCGGCATGAGGGACCGAGGCCTGGTCCCCAAACGCCTACGAGACGGGCCAGCCGATGTGCCCCGCGTACCCCTGTTGCCAAAACCACCATAACGCAAAGAGAGGAACGCCCAGATGGACGTTCCTCTCTTTGCGGTGGGACTGGGTTCAAGCC
>DASYVY010000181.1:0-3338 GCA_035936535.1 Thermomicrobiales bacterium
CTCAGCAGTGTTGCGATAACGCTCGCCGGTTACGTCCCAAGTCCAGGTTTTGAAGCGCACATCGCGATTTTCGGAAATCGGATGTGGTTGGAGGGGGGCAAAGTCGTTCTCATACCAGCCGACGACTGCCGACCTTGGGGAAACAGCTCGCGAATCTGGATGCATCAACAAGTAAAGCCGACTGAAGCGTCCGGCAGCTTCTAGCTCGGAGAGATAAACTGCCTGCCCTGCCGCAGCTTCGGCATCACGATCTGTCTGGGCATACACTCGATCCGCGTGCGCAGACGACGCCTGTGGCAAGACCGCCGCAAGAAGGCCGACAAAAACCAGCAACCGCCAAAGTCCGTTCGCCCTCTTCCCCAAGCACACCATTTCTTACCCAGTTCGAACGCAATGTCACTCCGGACATCGTTCCATTTACCAATGGTATCCCTTGGCTATGGTTGAAAACATGATTCCATCATAGGGTACCGAGCCTAAAGATGATAGCCCACACGGGCAGTGTCGTCGGCGCAACGCAGCGGCCTGGAGTACGCCGTCGTTCGCCTCGAAATACTGGTATCGTGGCCGCGTGAAGAACGCGAGGTAAGCCAGCTAGTCATGTGGCTGCGGTAGGTTCGCGTTCCCTACTACTGCGGGATGCCTCAGGCCCTTATCGGGACGAGGATGTCATTGGCAACGGGAACGGATGTCGACGTCGAGGGCATCATTACCGGTGCCAGCCTTCACCGCGAGCTGAAGCTGCCGATCGAGTACGGGGCCTCTCTACAACCGATGCGGCCCGGACCAGCTCCGCTCGCCAACCATGATCAATCAGGCGGCACTGTACACCGCCCGAGCGCCCCGTGAATGCAGTGACGGGAGGACTCGCGGGTATTGGGCAACTGGCTCGCATGATCTGATTCCCGATCGTGGTCTCGTCGCGCCGCCAAGACAAGACCGGAAGTGCCACGGCCTCGCCGCTCGGGATCGGATGCTCCGGGAGTGCAGCCGTGCCTGCTCCCGCGGGTGCTACCATGCCGGTCCTGATGTGCCGCGTCGCTACCCGGGAATCCGATCCGTGCCGATCATCGAGGTTGACCAGCTTGCCAAGGCGTTCCGCCGTCCCAGACAGTTCGACGGCCCCCTCGGCGGGATTCGCACCCTCGTCACCCGGCAGTACGAGAGCGTGCATGCGGTCGAGGGCGTCTCGTTCGCAATCGACGAGGGCGAGCTGATCGGCTACCTCGGCTCCAACGGCGCCGGCAAATCGACGACGATCAAGATGCTCGCCGGCATCCTGGTTCCCACGTCCGGGCGGGTCGAGGTCGCCGGGCTGGTGCCGTGGCGCGAGCGCGAGCGGAACGCGCTCCAGATCGGGATCGTCTTCGGCCAGCGGACCCAGCTCTGGTGGGACCTGCCGCTGGGTCACTCCCTGCGGCTGATCGGCAAGCTCTACCGGATGGAGCCGGAGCGCTACCGCCGCAACCTCGCCCGGATGACCGAGCTGCTGGATCTTGGGCCCTTTCTCGCCACGCCCGTCCGGCAGCTCAGCCTCGGCCAGCGGATGCGCGGGGATCTCGCCGCCGCGATGCTCTACGAGCCGCGCATCCTCTACCTCGACGAGCCGACGGTCGGGCTCGATGTCGTCGCCAAGGAGCGGACCCGCCAGTTCATCGAGGAGATCAACCGGGAGACCGGCACCACGATCATGCTGACAACGCATGACCTGGCCGATGTCGAGCGCCTCTGCCGGCGGATCATCTTCATCGACCGGGGCAAGGTGCTCTACGACGGACCCGTCGCCGAGCTGAAGCGCCGTTACGCGCCGTACCGAATGCTCGACGTCACGCTGGCGATGGATGGCGCGGGCACGGAGACGGGAGGCTTGGACCTCCCCGGGGCGGAAATCATGGAGCGTGGCGAAGCGCGGCTGCTGATCCGGTTCGATCCGGAGGCGATCGCCGTCACCGACCTGATCGCCGCGGTGATCGCCCGCCATCCCGTGTCCGACATCTCGATCGTCGAGCCGAGCCTGGAGGGTGTGGTCCGCGAGATCGCCGAAGTGGGACAGGTGAAGGCGTGACCATATCAGGCGGGCAGGGTTGGTCTCTGGAAGGGAAGGCGCTTGGCGCCGATCTGCAAAACGGGCCGGCAACGCCATCATTGGATGTGCTTCGCACGGAGACTCATCACAGGCGATGCCGAAGGCATCGAGCGAATGCGGCCCATCGCTGCGCTCTGAGTGACGGGCTGATGGTGCCCGGTTGGACTGCTCGGCGCCGCTTCAGGGATACCAGATGATGGTCGCGCGTGACGTGCCGGCGTGGGTCGAGGTCGCCCGCGTCCACATCCGTCAGGCCTACATGTACCGATTCAACGTGGTCATCGCCTTTCTGCTGACCGGGATCACCATCTATCTCCTGACGGTCATCTGGCAATCCGCCTATGGTGAGCAGCGGGTGGTCGATGGCATCGCGCTCGATCAGATGCTGGTCTACCTGACGATCGCGAACCTGCAGGTCCGGTTCCTCAGCCAGGAGGTCGATGAGGATATCCGCGACCGGATTCGGGAGGGACAGATCGCCTTCGACCTGAACCGTCCCGCCGCCTACCCGGGACAGCTGATGGCGGGGGCGGTCGGGGACATGATCGGGGCGCTGCCATTTCTCCTCGTCGCGCTCCCGGTCGCCTTCATCGCCGGGGAGCTGCGACCGCCGGACTCGATGGCCACCGGGCTGGCCTACCTCGCGAGCCTGGCGCTGGCCTGGATCGTCGCCGTCCAGCTCAATCTCGTGATCGGGCTGACCGCGTTCTGGACGCTGGAGATGACCGGCTTCCAGATGATCTACCGGTTGATCGCCAACTTCGCGACCGGAGCGCTGATCCCGCTCTGGTTCATGCCGGATGCGGTGCGGGCGATCGTCCAGGTGTTGCCGTTCCAGGCGATCGCGTTCGTCCCGGTCTCGCTCTACGTCGGCGCCCCGGCGACAGGTGGTGTCCTCACCGCGCTCGGGTTGCAACTGCTCTGGATCGGGGTGCTCACGGTCGGCATCCGCCGGATCTGGAGCCGTGCCTTCCGGCACACCGTGATCCAGGGAGGCTGAGATGCGCCGGCTCTCGATCCTCCGCGCGATGGCGTTGACGTCACTCCAGGCCGAGTTCCAGTACCGCGCCAACGTGATCGCGAGCGTCATCGGTGGGTTCATCTATCAACTGACCGGATTCGTCGTCGTCTGGATCATCGTCGACCGCTTCGAGGCCCTCGGCGGCTGGACCCTACCGGAGATCACCTTTCTCTACGGGATGCGCCTGACGGCGCACGGCATCTACTACGCCTGCTTCAGCCAGATGTTCGA
>DASYVY010000182.1:0-3984 GCA_035936535.1 Thermomicrobiales bacterium
CTCCCCCCCCGATGCGGAAGAAAGTGAATTCAGGCCGCCAGCGCCTCGATCTTCGATGTCGTCCACGAGGCGAGCGGTAGTGTGACTGGCACATACCTCACGAGGTTGTAGCTCTACCTAGCCGTTCTTCTTTCCCGTCGAGTGCAGCCCGCGACATTAGTCCGTCACTGCGGTGATCCCCAATACTGCGGCGTGCTGGATGAGTGCTTCCTGCACGTGCTCGTCCCAGTATTCCCATGTATGCGCCCCAGCGTGTTCCTTATAAGTGTGCGGCAGTCCAATCCGCTCCATGTGCGCGTGGAGGTCCCGGTTCCCGTCGATCGTGAAGTCATCGGCCCCGCAGTCGAAGCCGATCGTCGGCGGCGTGGCCCCAGCATCAACCCGCGACTTGAGCCGCTCGGCCTGGACAAAGGAGCTTGCGTCCTCTGGGTCATCCAGAAGCGCTAACCACGCCGGGTCGGGATGAAGTCCCCCGGACGAGTGCGCCCAGATCGAGGCGAACCGGTCACTGTGTTTCATCCCGATCCGGAGTGCCCCCTGCCCGCCCATCGACAACCCACCAATCGCCCACGGCCCTGGTCTCACCTGGAAGGTCCGCGCCAACTCTGCCGGAATGTCCGTGACTAGGAGATCCTCGTACCGCTGCAGGTTGAAGCGCTCGTGGGGTGCGATGTTCACGTAGCGGGACGTTCCGCCGTCGGGCAGGACCACGATCAGCGGCAAATCCGCGACGTGCCGGACGATGTTCGAGTTGTACAGCCACGAGAAACTATCGTCGCTGTAGCCGTGCAACTGCATGAGGACCGGAAACGGTCCCTCCCCCTTGTCGGGGTGGATGACGTTGAAGCTTGTCCGCTTGCCCAGCGCCTCGCTATGGAACCGGACGGTAAGCACGCTCATGCCGGGTCTCCTTTTTCCCTGTTCCCTGTTCTCTTCCCGATCGCGGGACGCCGGAAGATCGCGCTCTCCCGCCGACCGATCCGCCGCATCATCGCACGCTCGCGACCGGCCACGCCCCGCGTTCTATACACCTTCAGGCACGTGACATCACCGCGCGGCAGGGCGCGAGAGTTCGCCACCCACGTCACCGGTCGTCCACTGTCTGGCTGCCGAGACGGCTGAGGGCGTGCAGATCATCGCGCGCGTGCTCGTAGAGGCTTCGATAGACTTCGTAATAGGAGGTGTAGCGCTCGTGCTCGGCTGGCCGTGGCTCCAGCACCTCATCGACGCGAACCCAGTCGCGTTCGAGCGCCTCGAGATCGGGAATGATCCCCGTCGTCAGGCCGGCCAGGAACGCATCCCCGTAGGCCGCGCCGGTGGTACGGGCCGGCACGATCTGCGGTACACCAGCGACATCGGAGACGATCTGCAGCCAGAGCCGGTTTCCGGCTCCGCCGCCGACGGCCACGATCCGCTTTGGAGCAGCGCCGATCTCGCGCAAGGTTTCCAGGTTGTGACGGACACCGAAGGCCGTTCCCTCCAGCAGCGCGCGATAGAGGTGCCCGCGAGTGTGGGACAGCGTGAGCCCGGCGAAGACGCCGCGAGCGTCGGGATCGTTGATGGGTGTCCTCTCCCCCGCGAAGTATGGAAGGCAGACCAGCCCCTCCGCACCGGCGGGGACATCGCTCGCCAAGTCCGCCAGCGCGGCGTAGGCGTTCGGTCCGCCCCGGGCCTCCTCGGCACGCTCGGTGGCGCCGAACTCGTCCCGGAACCAGCGGGTCAGGGCTCCAGTGGTGGCCATGCCCCCGGCGACATCATACGTGCCGGGAAGGACGTAACCGGTCGCCCAGAGCCGGGAATCGGGAATCGGCCGGTCGGTCACGAGGATGAAGAACATCGTCGTGCCGTACATGATCATCAGGTCGCCCGGTTCGACCACGCCGACGCTGAGCGCCTCAGCCGCTGCATCGACCGTCCCGGCGGTAACCGGGGTGCCGGCCGCCAGGCCCGTCTCGGCCGCGGCCGTTGCCGTCACGGTTCCGGCGATCTCCGTCGACCAGCGCAGGCTCGGCAGCTTGCCAGGTGAGATGATCGGGTCGGCGAAGCGGAAGTCCCATTCCAGCGTCTGGATATCGATCAGGGGGTTGAAGTGGGCGCCGGTGTGGCGATCGATCACGTACTCGCCGGTCAGGCGGAAGATCAGGTACGAACTGGCGGTCAGCACCCTGTGGGTCCGCTGGTAGATCTCCGGCTCGTTGCGCCGGAGCCAGAGGATCTTGGGCCCAATCGCCTGGGACGTGAGGGTCATCCCGCCGAGTTCGAACATCGCCTGCTCGCCGACATGCTCGTTGAGCCACGCGATCTCGTCGCTCGCGCGGGTATCGATGCCATAGAGGATGCCGGGGCGAAGTGGTCGGCCGCCGGCATCCACCGGCAGCAGGCAGGGGCCGATCGCGCTCACCGCCACCGCGCCGATGTCCTCCCCGCTGTAGCGGCCACCGGTCATGACGCGACAGGTGCGGACGACGTCGGCCCACCAGACTGCGTCCGCATCCTGCTCCGCCCAGCCGGGACGGGGAAGGCTCAGGTCATGTTCGACGACATGGGTTTCCAGGACCTCGCCCTCCGGTGTGCAAAGGACGCCCTTTGTGCTGTAGGTCCCGACATCGATACCGAGCAGCAACTCCCCGGGCATGACCGTGCTCCGTTCCTGTACGACTGATCGAACTGGCGAGTCGACACACGTCTCGCCCGATCGACAGGGGTCATTGTTTGAGCGGGTCGTGCCCCCAGTTCATCAGGCTGGATCTCCATGGCGTGTCCTCGATATCACCGTCCGGGCGCTGCGCGGAATGGCGCTTGATGTAGCCGATGACCTTGCGCATATGGGCGTAATCGTCGTTGGAGTAGTCCGACCGCTTCTCGCCAAGGATCTCCACGATCTGGCGACCGCTGTGGTGCCCGGTGCTCTCGCCGTCACCGTCCTTCTGGCCGACCGCTTTCGAATCCTCCGTCTCGAGCCAGTCGCCGAGCCGTTTTGCGGTGAGGTTGACGAGATTGTGGAACTCCCTGGCTGTCTCCGTGTCGTCATGCGTTGCCATGCGCTTCCATTGCCTCCTGGTGATCACAAGCCCGGGCCGCGGTACGCCCACCCAGCATGCAGGCACTATGCCAGCGCTGACGGAGTCCCCCCGTTCCCTTGCTGGACAGTTTGATACCGTCACATCGACAGCCGCGTGCCGTTATGTAGCTTCGTTCCTGCGATGACGTGCCGTCGCGCAGCGGGATAGGGCGTGCTGCGACGGATCGAGCGCGTACCATCCCGGAGAGAATCCATGTCCGTTGATGGATAGTCACGCAAGGAACCGGATATGAGAGTGCAGTACGAACAAACGACACTTCCTATCCTTCGCGAGGCTGACATCGCGATCGTGGGCGGATCGTTCGCGGGCATCGCGGCGGCACTGAGACTTGCCCGTGCCGGTCTCGCGGTCATCGTGATCGAACCTCGCACTTACCTCGGCCGGGAGATGACCGCCACCCTGCGGCCCTGGCTGGCGCTCGGCGCGGGGAGCGACCGGGATCATCTGCCCGAGCCGTAGTGGGAGGCCCCTGTGCTCTTCCGGCCCGGGAGCGATTGGACGGGAAACGCTCGTCCGCGACGCCACGGACGGACACGAATCGACCACATCCGCTCATAGGCGATCGCAACGCAACCGAACAGGGCAGGCCATCAGTGGCTTCGCCATTGTCTACGAGGCCTGCCCTTCGGATCCCGTGACAGCCAGCGTCAAACCGGATCCCCAATCACCACTGTCGGGACGGATTGGGCATGAGCGGCTCGAACAAACCCTTCCGGCCCATCGGCATGCACCCGCACCTGGTGAGGCAGGGACGAGGGACGTGGCTGCTATGTTCCAGGCTGGATCCGGGATGCGACCTGCCATCTTCCCGTCCACATCATAAGCCCGCAGCACGTCTCCCCAGGTTTCGGGGGCAGCAACAGGCGCCAGATCCATGATGAAAGCGGTTTACGTCCCGGTG
>DASYVY010000183.1:0-1642 GCA_035936535.1 Thermomicrobiales bacterium
GTACGAATATCCGTACTGGGTCATCTGTTGATTGATGTAGACCTGGACTGGATTGCCTGGCAGCAGCCGGACCAGGAAGAATATCAACGAGGAGACGAAGAAGATCGTAAGAAATGCACGAAAGAGCCGCCGGACAAGAAAATTGTCAAAGACTCTCCTGACGCGGCCCGTGCGTACCACTTCCTCTTCAACGAGTACCGCAGCGTCACTGGTCATCGTTGCCATGGATCGTTCGCTTCCACTGACCAGCCACGCTGGCTGGAGATCGCCTGGCGAGCACCCGCTGCCCAGTCGCCGATTGTGCCCGCGTGGTCGATGCACCATCCCGGCGCGCCGTATCAGGCCGCCGGACCGTCATGCGAGTTCGCCAGGCCCCAAAAAGTACGGTGCTGTCCGTCGCTGCCCAAGGCCCCTCGAAGAAGGCCGGCTACAGGAGTGGTGAAATCTGAAACGCCGTGAAGTGTGAACAGGGGAAAGATACCAGAAACGGCGGAGCAGGCAATCTTCTGCTGAACGGCAATGGCATACATGCAGACCTTACGCCCAAACCGGGTTACCGGATGTCGTCAGGCACGAGCCGCGTGGGGCGATGCGGCCGATTGAGGCTCGCGCGGGTTCTGCAGGGACGTCAGGACCGTCACATGTGGATTGAGCGATCACGGAGATCGCCCTCGCGACGGAGTGCAGGGTCAACATGAATGGACCGCATCCGCCAATAGGCCATCCCGATGGGATGAATGAGACGCTCCCGCCCATAGACAATTGCGGAGCAATTGAGCGAAAGCGGTCCATCGGTCACTGCATGATCGCCTATTGGAGGGAGCGGCCCATTAATCGCTTCGCGATTGTCTATGGGTTGACGCATGCGCCGCCGGCCCATCTCGTACGGGTCGACTCCATGTCGACCCTTCTCGCGATGCGGGGCGATCGTGAATGGGCCGTATCGCACCGTGGCCGCTCAATGGCTTTGCCATTGCCTATTGGACCGCCGAAGCACCGGCTGCCCTACCCCGTGAGGACGGTGCCGGAGGACGCGAGGCGCACCGGCGCGCCCGTGCGGGCCGATTCGTAGGCGCCGAGCGCGACCTCCACGGCCCGCAGGCCGTCCTCCCCGGTAACGAGGGGTGGCGTGTCGTTTCGGACGGCATCGACGAATGCGGCCACCATCTCCGGGTCGCCGCTCACCTGGGTCGACTGCCAGCTGTAGCTGGGGCCGCGGATTTCGGCGACCTCGATCACGTCGCTGTACGCATCGAGCGAGAGCACTCCCTTTTCGCCAACTACATCGATCTGCACCCCGCCCCAGGTCGGCCAGTTCACCGGCCGCGACCAACTGGTGTCGAGACTGACCGGCACCCCGTTGCTCATCGTCAGCATCAGCAGGCCGGTATCGTCCGCCGGGATGTCGTGGATGCGGGTATCGATCTCGGCGTAGACATCGGTGAACTCGGCCTCGAAGATCCAGCGCAGGACATCGACGATGTGGACGGTGTGGTCGATCACCGCGCCGCCACCGGCCAGCTCCGGCTCGACGAACCAGCTCATCGGGCAAGTGCCGGGGTTGCGCGCGTTGACCGCGAGCGGCGCGCCGATCCGGCCAGAGCTGACGGCGTCGCGGAGCGCGACCGTGGCGGCATTGAAC
>DASYVY010000184.1:0-2649 GCA_035936535.1 Thermomicrobiales bacterium
ACCTGGAACGGGGTGCCGCTGCCCGGTGCCGCTGGCGGTGCAGTGTCCACGGCGAGCCATGGAGGTCGGTTGCTCATGGCCTGCAACTGGCGGGACAGCGATCAGGTTGGTCGTGATGACAACCGTATCAATGCGGAATCAAGGCAAGGAGACCTGACGTGCGTGACTTGAACCAGTTCCAACGCTACCTCGTTCACGAATTCGTCGATGACTACCACGACGGCGTGATGAGCCGTCGAGACATGATGGCGCGGGTGCTTAAGATCACTGGGAGTGCCGCCGCCGCCGCGACCACCTTGACCGCGCTCGGCGTCAAGGCAGCCGACGCCATGGCACCGGAACGATTGCTCCGCCAGGGGCAGCCCGAGCCGCAAAGCCCGCTCGCTGTCCCGGAAAACGACCCGTCGATCGCCGCTTCCAGCATTGAGTTCCAGGGCGAGGGGGCGATGATCCAGGCTTACGAGGCTAGGCCGGCCAGTGGCAATGCGAGCCCCGTTGCCGGCACGCCGGAGCCCGCCGCTACCCCGGCGGCAAGCGGTGGACTCCCCCTGGTGCTGGTCTGTCATGAGAACCGGGGGCTCCAGGAGCACATCCGGGATGTCGCCCGCCGCCTCGCGACGCAAGGCTATGTCGCGGTTGCCGTCGATCTCCTCAGCCGGGAGGGCGGCACCGCGGCGAACCAGCCGGACGATATCCCGGCGATCCTGAGCGAGGCGGATCCCGCCCGCCACGTCGGCGATTTCCAGGCGGCGCTTGCCCATTACGCGAATGACCCGTCTGTCGATTCAGCGCGGACCGGAATGATCGGGTTCTGCTTCGGCGGCGGCATTACCTGGCGCACCGCCACCCAGACGCCGGAGCTCAATGCGGCGGTCCCCTTCTACGGTCCCCCGCCGCCGCTCGAGGACGTGCCAAACATCCGGGCGGCGGTGCTGGGCATCTATGCCAGCGACCCGGGCGACTTCGCCAACGAGGGCCGGGACGAGCTGGAGGCGGCGCTCGCCGAGGCCGGCATCACCTTCCGGATCAACGTCTATCCCGGCACCGAGCACGCCTTCCACAACGACACCGGGCAACGCTACAACGAGGAGCAGGCCCTGGCTGCCTGGAGGGATACCGTCGCCTGGCTCGCCGAATACGTCTAGGGCAGCGCCTAATCCGCTGGCCGCAGGCACGAGAAAGGCCGGTCCGCGAAGTCCCCGGACCGGCCTCCTGCTGCTTGTCCTTACTCGTAGGCCTGAGGCGTCACCTGCCCCCGATTCCCTGCGGAGAACGCGATGCCGGGCTGGCCCGGGAACGCTTCGTCTCGGCGGTGGAGGCGGATCGGCCGCAAGTCGCCCTCGACCCGCAGATCCGGCAGCCAACGCAGCCATCGCGGCAGGTACCAGTTCCGGTCGCCGAGCAGCTTCATCGAGGCCGGCACCAGGACCATCCGGATCAGCGTCGCGTCGACCAGCACGGCGAAGCCAAGGCCGAACCCCATCTGCTGGACGTCGACGAGCCGGGCGCCGGCGAACGCCGCGAAGATCGCGACCATGATCAGGGCCGCGCCGGTGATGATCCGGCCGGTCGACTGGACGCCGAACGCCACCGAGGCATCGTTGTCATGCGTCTGGTCGTAGCGCTCGCGGATCCGGCTCAGCAGGAAGACGTGGTAGTCCATGCTCAGGCCGAACAGGATGCAGAACAGCATCACCGGCAGCCAGGAGACGATCGATTCGACCTGCGTCAGGCCGAGCAGGTCCGCGCCCCAGCCGTGCTGGAAGACCGCGACCGTCGCCCCGTAGGCGGCGCCGACCGAGAGCAGGTTCATCGCGATCGCCTTGAGCGGGACGACGACGGAGCGGAAGGCGAGCATCAGCAGCAGGAACGAGAGACCGAGCACGAAGGCGAGCACCGCCGGCAGGTTGTCGACCAGCACGCTGTTGAAGTCGACCGAGAAGGCGGCTTCCCCGGTCAGATGGACGTTGTCCGCTTGCTGCCCGAACACGTCCGGCACGACCTCGTCGCGGAACGCCTGAACGATGTCGCCGGCGTCGCCCGAATAGGCGTCGACCTGGGTTACGGCATCGATCCGGGTCAGCAATCCGTCGTCGCTGGTGGCGGTGGTGACCTCCGTGAAGCGCCCGTCGGATTCCAGGCTGGAGACCAGGCGGTTGATCCCGGCCCGCGTTTCGGGATCGGACACGTCACCTTCGACCACGGTGGTCATCGGCGATGCGAGCCCGGCCCCGAAGTCCTCGGCGATGACCAGGTAGCCGCGCTTGAAATCCGTGTCCGGCATGGTGTCGCTGGACGACTGGCCGAGCCGCATCGTGAGGGCCGGGAGCGCGAGCGCGACCAGGATCACCACCGACGCCAGCAGGGCGACGACCGGCCGCCGCATCACGGCCGAGGCGACGTGGCCCCACAGCCCCTCGCCGGGCCGACCGGCACCCTCGAACTCGGCGATGCCGGTCCGGTCCTGCCGCCGCAGCTTGCGGATGATGCCGAAGCGCGGGATGCTCGCCCAGTCGCCGATCAGGCGCATCAGGGCCGGCAGCAACGTCAGCGCCGCGGCGACCGCGACGACGACCGTTATGCCGACGGCGATCCCAATACCCTGGAACGCGTTGATCGGCATCAGCAGAAGCCCGCCCAGGGCGAGGA
>DASYVY010000185.1:0-6078 GCA_035936535.1 Thermomicrobiales bacterium
CAGGCGCGATGTGGAATCGTGGCTGCAGGGTGGCGATACCGGGGCGCTGCTTGTCGATCCCTCGACGGGATCGCCCGCCGGGTACGCGATCATCGGTCAGGAGCCGGATCATGTCAGGATCGGACCCATCACGTCCCGAGCGCCGGTTGCTTCGCCGATGTGCTCGCGCATGCCCTGCATCTTGCCGGTACCCTGGAGGGCGCCACCCGGAATCCCTGGCGGGTCGATCTTCCGGCCACCAACGATATTGCGATCCCGCCCTTGCTGGACGCGGGGTTCGTGGTGACCGCCCTCCAGCCATGGTTCGCGACTGGCACGATCGGCCGGTGGGATCGCTACATCTTTCGTACCGAGGACGAACTCTGACGCTGCCTCCGAGCTGTGCCAGAGACCATTTGGAGGAAACCACCCATGCTCAACCTTGGCATCTACCGTTCAACGACCCACAAGTGGATCTTCGGCATCTGCGGCGGCATCGCGGAGCAACTCGGGGTTGATCCGCTCTGGGTCCGCCTCGCCACGATCCTGATCGCCGTGCTGCCGGCCGGACTCGGTATTCCGCCGATGATCCTGCTCTATGTTGCGCTGCGGTTCCTGCTGCCGGTGCGCCCCGGCCTCTGAGTTCGCGAGGGGTACCTCCGTACCTGCGTGGTATTCTGACCGGCGGATGGGGCGAAGCCCCGGATTCCCTGGCATGTGCAGCGCAATGACAGCATCGGGAGGACCGGCGAACCATGGCGGCGGCGATACATCACGACCCTGACCGGCAGGGTGGGTCCGCCACCCAGGCGCCGGCTCAACCGCTCGGCGTCACCTGCATGCGATGTGGGTCAGCCTTTACCGCCAGCACGCCGCTGACCCGCTGCCCGTCGTGCGGGGGGCTGCTTGACGCGACGATCGACCTGGCGCAGCAGCTGACGCCACAATCGTTCACCGCCGCCCCAGGGTCGCTGCAGGCGCTCTCCGGGGTTTGGCGGTTTGGCCAGCTGCTCCCTAAGATCCCGGAAGGCGCCGTGGTGTCGCGTGCCGAAGGCCATACACCACTGTACTGGGACCAGCGCCTCGCCGATTACGCCGGCCTCGCTGCCGGGCGCTTCGGCGTCAAGCACGAGGGCCAGAACCCGACCGGCTCTTTCAAGGACCGGGGGATGACGGTTGCCGTCAGCCACGCCAACGCGATCGGCTCCCGGATCATCGCCTGCGCCTCGACCGGCAATACCTCCGCATCGCTCGCGTCGTATGCCGCCGCCGCGGGCATTCCATCGCTGGTGCTCATCCCCGAGGGGAAGATCAGCGCCTCCAAGCTGAGCCAGACGATCGCCTACGGGGGCACGGTGGTGCAGGTCGCGGGGGATTTCGATGTCGCGCTGCGGCTGTTGCGCGAGCTCGCCGACACTTACGACGTCTATCTCGCCAATTCCGTCAACCCGTTCCGGCCGGAAGGCCAGAAGACGATCGTGTTCGAGATCCTCGAGCACTTCGGCTGGAACCCGCCCGATGTGATCGCGCTGCCCGGGGGCAACCTGGGCAACACCGCCGCCTTCGGCAAGGCCTTGTCGGAAGCGTACGGGGTCGGCCTGATCGCGACGCTGCCGCGCCTCGTGACGGTCCAGGCCGCGGGCGCCGCGCCCTTTGCCGCCTACTACGAGAGCGGCTTCGATCACTACGCGCCGGTCGAGGCCGAGACGATCGCGACGGCGATCAAGATCGGTGATCCAGCCAGCCTGGATCGGGCACGCCGCTCGATCGAGTTGACCGGTGGCATCGTCACCAGCGTCACCGATGCGGAGCTGATGGACGCCAAGGCGATCATCGACCGCGCCGGCATCGGCTGCGAGCCGGCATCCGCCGCGTCGCTGGCGGGCATCCGCCAACTGGTGGCACGGGGCGAGATTGCAGTGGATGCGACGGTCGTCGGCGTGGTGACCGGCAACGTCCTCAAGGACAGCGATGCCGTCATCCAGTACCACCTTCACGCTAACGAGCACGGGAATCGGAACGCCCATGCCAACCGGCCGATCCGGGTTGCGGCGGAGATCGACGCGCTGAAAAGGGTCCTTGATGCGGTTCACGATTAGATCGCCCGCATCATCGGCCAACCTGGGGCCCGGTTTCGATGCGATCGGGATCGCCCTCGACCTCTGGAACATCGTCACGATCGACACCGAAGGCCCGGCCGGTGAGGTCATCAACGAAGGCGTCGAGGCCCGCCTGCTCGCGGGGCAGGACAACCTGACGATCCGCGCGATGACGATGCTCGCCGAAGGCTACGGACGGCGACTGCCCCCGTTTTCGCTGGTGGCGCGGACGGAGATCCCGATTGCCCGGGGCCTGGGCTCATCGGCGGCTGCCCTGGTCTCCGGATTGGTCGCGGCGAATCGCCTGCTGGAACTGGGCCTGAGCCGGAACAAGCTGTACGCGGAAGCGTGGCGAATGGAAGGGCACGGCGACAATGTCGGTGCCGCGCTGTTCGGCGGGGCGATCCTGGCAGTGCCGGGCGTGCGGCGTCCGACCTTCCTTTGGCGGGGGGAGGACCTCGGGCTGACCGTCATGCTCTTCATTCCCGAGGCCACGGGCGCCACCTGGGCGGCGCGCGCGGCGCTCCCGAGCGAGATCCCGCATGCCGACGCGACATTCAACATCGCGACCGCGACGGGGCTGGCGGTCGGCTTGCGCACCAACGACCATGAGTTGATCGCCGCCGGGATGCACGACATGATCCACGAGCCCTACCGGGCACGCCTGTTCCCGCATCTCGATGCAATGAAGGCGGCTGCCAGGGACCACGGCGCGATCGGTGCGGCGCTGAGCGGCGCGGGCCCGACCGTGCTTGCCCTCGTGCCACCCGAACGGAAGGATGATGTCGCCGAGGCATTCACCGCGACGGCCGCTCACATCGGCCTCCGGGGCCGAACCGCCCACCTGCCGCCGACCGCGACAGGGACCACCATCTGCGACGGCGCGGACGCTTGAGCGGAACTCACGGTGTTTTGGCGAGCATTGGGCTTCCCGCCGGCGAACCCACGGTCGGATACACGAATTCACCACATGCGATTGGCGACGCGGTCCCTCGCCGTCGATTCTGATCCGCCCCTACACGTTCTGGAAGAACGAGCATCTGACCGTATTCCGTATAACCGGCTCCCATCTGTGGCTTCCCGATCAGGAGCCGGAGAGGCAGGCTGGGCGTTCCCTGCGCTTCTCACTTCTTGCGGACATCGAGCGCCGCCTGCCGTGCGGCACGCACCTTTTCCTGATTGCCCAGCTTCTCCATGACGATATCGACCACTCGGTGAATGGTGGCCATGTCAACCGTCCCCATCAGAATCTGGTCGCGCTTGACCGGTGCCCTGGACGCGGAGGCTGCCGCACCCATGTCCGATTGAGGGTGAACCTCCGGTTCAGGAGTGGGATCGGCCCCGCTCGGCGATGCCGTTTTTCTTCGGTACACCACCGCTCCTATAAACGGCGATGCGAGCATCAGAAGCCCTGACGCAAAAGCGATGAAGGAAGGCCAACCCTCGACAATCGTGCCGGTCTCGTCCGTGGGAATGAGTTGGCTGATGACACCGAATTGCACGAAGCCCAGGAACAGCCCGGCGAACGACGCCAGCAATGTTCGGAGGTATTGGCCAGGACTGGTAGGGCCGGTTGCTCCCGGGAGAGACATCCTCACTCGCCTGGACGCTCCGTGATTCCGGAAAGTCCTTGGCACCAAGGACGCATGCAGATTGAGAAACTGGACGGCCAACCGTTTTGCGGCAGGGGTATCAATCGGCTCCAGCGTATCCCAGCACCATCGCGCCTCCGTCCATTTCCCGCTGCGAAGTCGTTGCTCGCACAACGTCTCGAACGCCGACACCAGCTTGGATATGGCTCGCTCCCGAACGTGGGGGCTCATGGTGCGATAGAGCGCTATCGCGTCTGCATACTTCTGGCTGTCGAGCAACACTTGCGTCTTCAACATCGAGGCTTCGAAATGGTTGGGGTCGAGAAGGAGCGCGCTCTGGATGCGGGTATGCATCTGCTGTTCGGCGGCCTGGTTGCCTGCCTTGAACGCGTTGCGCAACGCAACTGCCAGTTGCGCCTGAATATGGGGGTTCTCCGGCATCAGCTGGGCCGCCTGGGACAGCTCATCGACTGCCTCATCGGTCAACCCAAGACTGAAATAGGCGACTCCAAGTCCGTAGTGCGCCTCCTCGTCATACTGGTTGGACCGGATCCTCCGGCGGAAGTCGGTGATGTGCTCCTGGATCACGGACTGATTCAGGGTGTGGCGATCCAGCCTGGGCAGGTCGGTCTTGAGGAAGATGTATGACCCGCAGAAGCTGCATTTTTCGTCACCCGGTTTGAGCGGAGCGCCGCACACGGGACAGCCGAGCGCCATTATTTGTGGCATAAGGAGGTGCGTCCCATCGGTAAACTATGGATTCTGGAGGCCAATACAGGAACGATACCCGGCGCTGTGCCAACCGTCGAACGAGCACGGCCGGGGTAGGCAGCGTGAGTTGTGCTGTCAATCATACGTGGCGGATCCTGCCTCGTGGATCGACTTCCGAGGCACCGCTGAACACGACGGTCACCTCCCCTGCACCCGACGATGCAGGGGATCGGCTACCCGAGTGAGGATGCCAGTTTCCTTCACGCGACGGCCGTCTCAACCGGTGACGGCATCAACGATGTCATGACGGGCTGCCCTGCTGCTCCCCCTTTATCGCCGTCCTCTCGACGAGCGGCCGCGGTCATGGCCGGTTCGATCGCTCGTTCGCGAGCGATGCTCCTTCCGCAGACCGACCTGCTGCAGGCGCAATCGCGCGTGCGCCTCACCGAATCTGGTCCATAAGCGCTCATCCCCTGCATCGACGAGCAGGCTGAAGAGCTTGATCCAGCGCACGAACGACAGCTGGCTAGCCCGGCACCGTAACGCGTCCCCGAACGCGCGACGTACTCGCTGCATTACGCCCGGTGTCAGGAACTGGGCAAGTGCTGCTTCGACGGTAGGCTTCCAGGCGCTGAAGATGGCGGCAACCATGTCCCGATAGCACTCTCCGCCCTCGACAGGGAGGATCGGGTCGGCGCGCCGCTCGATGCGGAGCAGCAGGCTGTCAACGGCGGGCGTGGGACGAAAGTCAGACCGGGCGAAGGTGTGGACCACCTGAGTCGCCAACCACGGTTTCAAGCCGAGGGAAACCAGTGTCTCGACGGGGCGACCGCAAAACCGGTCGGCGGCTTCGCGTTGCACGATCAGGAAGGAGTCGTCTGGTGGTGCGATGCCGCTGGTCAGCTTTGAAACGATCGCCGTGGTGATGTCGTAGGGAATGCTGGCGAAGACCTTGTGCGGGGTTGCCGGCATCGGAAAGTCGAGCGCATCGGCGGCGAACACGCTGACGCCTGGGTGGCCCTGATAGCGACGGAGCAGCAACTCGACGTACCGGACATCCTTCTCGATCGCCAGCACGCGATCGCTCCGGCGGAGCAAGGCGTCGGTGATGATGCCCTTGCCCGGACCGATCTCGACCACCAGGTCATCTCGCTGGATACCCGAGAGGTCGACGATGTGCTCGACGAGCCTGCGACTATGGAGAAAGTTCTGCGAATGCCTGACATCCGAATGGTGATGCGACATGAAGTCCTCCCTGCGGTGCCCGCGCCCCGGAAGGGCAGCAAGGCTTCGGACGCGGAAAACGCCGCCCCGCCAGATGCGGATGCGACGTTCGCTGGGAGTCCTCGGTTGCGATTCAGGCTGCGGTGGTCAGGATGTGCGTACAGACCAGGCCGGACGTCGAGCACGGTTGCTCCGTGCTCGATCCCGAATCGCGGAGGACTCCCCGCGAGTTCGAATTCGTCCGTTGTTGCAAACACTTGCCATCTGCACGTTGCTCACTTCCTGCATCACAGGATAGCAACAGGGAGCACCATGGTCAAACGCAGAGGTATCGGGCAGGTCCTGCGGGATACGAGGGGATGACCTCTCGTGCCAGGAGATCACGCAAAACAAGGCTCCCACTATCGCTGTAACTGCCGCGTGGCTGCGTATGCCAGGGGTCCGCGCCTCGCACGGGACCCGGGTTCCCGGCG